>JBARER010000300.1:0-38369 GCA_049796395.1 Xanthobacteraceae bacterium | reverse complement strand
GCTTCGATCTCGACGCGGGCCTCATCCTCCACCAACGCGACGACCTGTACCAGCGACATCGTTGGAAAATGGCTGCCTATCACGCTGCGATAGGCGGTGCCGAGATCGACGAGGCGCGACAGATATTCCTTCTTGTCGAGCACGAACCACGTGAGCCGCGTGATGTGCTCCGCGCTGCCGCCGGCTTCGCGCACCAGCGCAAGGATATTAGCAAGTGCCTGGCGCGCCTGGTCGATGAAGTCCCGGCTCTCGAAGTGCTGCTCGGCATTCCAGCCGACCTGTCCGGCGAGGAAGACGAGTCGGCCTTCGGCGGCAATGCCATTGGCGTAGCCCTTGGGCCGCTTCCAGTTCCGCGGGTGAAGAAATTCATGCGGCTTGGGCAAGCTTAGCGTTTCGCTCATGATGGGTTCGACCTCAGGCGGAAACGCTGGATTTTGCCGGTTGCTGTCTTCGGCAGCGCTTCGGTGAATTTCACCGATCGCGGGTATTTGAATGGGGCGATGGTTGCTTTGACGTGATCCTGCAGCCGTTTAGCCGTATCGACGCCGGGCAGGATGCCCTCGGCCAGCACGACATAGGCCTCGACGATCTGACCCCGGCCTTCGTCCGGCGCGCCGATCACCGCGCATTCCTTGACGTCTGGATGCGACAGCAACGCCGCTTCGACCTCGGGCCCGGCGATGTTGTAGCCCGCGGAGATAATCATATCGTCGCTGCGGGCGGCGAAATGGAAATAGCCGTCCTCGTCCTGGGTGAACGTATCGCCGGTAAGATTCCAGCCGTCTCGCACATAATTGTCCTGCCGCCTATCGGCGAGATAGCGGCAGCCGGTCGGGCCGCGCACTGCGAGCCGGCCGGGTTCGCCGCGCGGCACTTCCTTCATGGCATCGTCGACGATCCTGGCTTCGTAACCGTTTACTGGCTTGCCGGTGCAACCCGGCGCGGCGTCGCCGAACCGGTTGGAGATGAAAATGTGCAGCATTTCGGTTGAGCCGATACCGTCGAGAATCGGCTTACCGGTCTTGGCGACCCAATCCTTGAACACCGGCCCGGGCAAGGTTTCGCCGGCCGAGACGGCGGCACGGAGCGACGACAGGTTGGCGCCGCGATCCATCGCTGCAAGCATCGCACGATAGGCGGTCGGCGCGGTGAACGAGATCGTCGCTTTGTAGGTCTCGATGATTTCAATCATGTTGGCCGGGGAGGCGTTTTCCAGAAGCGTTGCGGTGGCGCCGAAGCGCAGCGGAAAAATCGCGAGCCCGCCAAGGCCGAAAGTGAAAGCAAGCGGCGGCGAGCCGACAAACACGTCTTCGGAGGTGACGCCAAGAACCTCCTTGGCATAACTATCGGCGATGATCAGAAGATCGCGGTGGAAGTGCATGGTCGCCTTGGGCTCGCCAGTGGTGCCGGAGGTGAAGCCGAGCAGCGCGACGTCGTCGCGTCCGGTTTTCACTGCATCGAACATCACCGCCTTGCTCAAGGCGATGCGATCAAGCTCGGCGTCGTGATTGGCAGTGCCGTCGAAGCCCACCACCTGCTTGAGGAATTTCGAGTCCTTGCCGCAGGTGACAATCTCGTCCATCAATCGCGTGTCGCACAATGCTAAAGTTACTTCCGCCTTGTCGACGATCTTCGCAAGCTCGCCGGCGCGCAGCATCGGCATGGTGTTGATGACGACGGCGCCCGCCTTGGTGGCCGCCAGCCAGCAGGCGACCATGGCTGGATTGTTCGCGGAGCGGATGAGGATGCGGTTGCCGGGCTTGACGCCGAAATCCTCGACGAGCGCGTGGGCGAGGCGATTGGTCCAGTCGGAAAGTTCCTTGTAGGTACGGCGGCGGCCGTTGCCGATTAGCGCAACGTGGTCGCCGAAGCCGCGCGTCACCATCCGGTCGGTGAGTTCGACGGCGGCATTGAGATGCTCGGGATAGTCGAAGCCATCAAGCGGGATGTGCGGCCATTGCTGCGCCGGCGGAAGATTGTCGCGGGTGAAAGTATCCGTGTGAGCCGTGGGACCAAGCGACTGCAAAGCCATGGTCATGCTCCCCGGAGCGCTTGCCGTGCGATAACGATTTTCTGCACTTCGGATGCGCCCTCATAAATCCGCAGCGCCCTGATCTCCCGGTAAAGCCGTTCGACGATATGTCCGCGGCGAACGCCGTCACCGCCGTGCAATTGCACCGCCTTGTCGATGACGTCCTGCGCGCGTTCGGTGGCGAACAGCTTGGCCATCGCCGCTTCCCGCGTCACACGCGGAGCGCCGTTGTCCTTGGCCCACGCGGCGCGGTAGACAAGAAGCGCGGCGGCATCGATGTCGAGGGCCATCTCGGCGATATAGGCCTGCACCATCTGTAGATCTGCGAGCGGCGCGCCGAACAAATAGCGCTTGCCGGCGCGGGCGACTGCTTCGTCGAGCGCACGGCGGGCGAAGCCGAGCGCGGCAGCGCCGACGGTTGAGCGGAAAATATCGAGCGTGGCCATCGCGATCTTAAAGCCCTCGCCGGGCGCGCCGATCATCGCGGAGGCCGGAACACGGACGCGGTCGAATTTCAGGCGCGCCAACGGATGCGGCGCGATCACGTCGAGACGCTCGGCGACCGAGAGACCGCTGACGTCGCCCGGAACGATAAAAGCGGAAAGGCCCTTGGCACCCGGCGCTTCGCCGGTGCGCGCGAACACGACGTAAAGGTCGGCGATGCCGCCGTTGGAGATCCAAGTTTTCTCGCCATCGAGGATGTAATCGCCCTCATTTTTGCTGGCGGCCAGCATGATATGGGCGACGTCAGAGCCCGATTGCTGTTCGGTGAGCGCGAAGGCGGCGATTGCGGCCCCGCTTCGCGTCCGAGACAGCATACGGCGCTGCTCGGCGTTGCCGAACAGGCTGATCGGCCCAGCGCCCAGACCTTGCATGGCAAAGGCGAAGTCGGCGAGACCGTCGTGACGTGCGAGGGTTTCTCGGATGAGACACAGCGTTCGTACATCGAGTGGCGCCGGTGCATCAGGATCGGGCGCGGTGTGGAGGAGAAAGCCGTCTCGGCCAAGCTTCTGCACGAGATCGTGGCAGGCGGCGTCGATGTCGCCATGATCTGCCGGCAAGTTGGTTTCGCACCAGCCTTCGATTGCCGCCGCCAGTTCGCGGTGGCTGGCGGTGAAGAAAGGCCAGGTGAGGAAGCTCTTGTCCGCCACTAATTGCCCTCGAAGACTGGTTTGCCTTTGGCGATAAAGGCGCGATAGGCGCGCTCGAAATCCTTGGTCTGCATGCAGATAGCCTGCGCCTGTGCTTCAGCCTCGATGGCCTGATCGAGGCTCATCGACCATTCCTGATTAAGCTGCGTCTTGGTGATGCTGTTGGCGAAGATCGGACCTGCCGCGATGCTGTGCGCTAACATCAACGCTTCGCCTTCCAGCCCATCGGCGGCGATGAGCCTGTTGAAAAAGCCCCAGGCTTCGCCTTCCTGCGCCGTCATCGCGCGGCCGGTATAAAGGAGCTCGGCGGCGCGTCCCTGGCCGATGAGGCGCGGCAGCATCGCACAGGCGCCCATGTCGCAGCCGGCAAGTCCAACGCGATTGAACAGAAAGGCGGTGCGCGCCTGCGGCGTGGCAATGCGCAGATCGGACGCCATGGCGATGATGGCGCCGGCGCCGGCGGCGATGCCATCAAGCGCGGCGATGATCGGCTTGCCGCAATGAAGCATCGCCTTGACCAGATCGCCGGTCATGCGCGTGAACGTCAATAGCTCCGTCATCTCCATCGCGACCAGAGGCCCGATGATGTCGTGTACGTCACCGCCGGAGCAGAAATTGCCGCCACTCGGCAGAAAGACCACGGCGGCAACGTCTTCGGCGTCACGCAACGCCCGAAAGGCGTCGCGCAGTTCCGCATAGGAGTCGAAGGTCAGCGGATTTTTGCGCTCCGGGCGATTGAGCCGAATGATGGCAACTGTACCGTCCATGCGCCAGAGAAAATGCGCGGCCTGATAGGCGGACATCGCGGTCACGCTTCGCCCTCCCAGTTGCTGCGGAACGACTTTAGCTTGGCCGAAAGGTCGCCGGCGTCGTGCGCGGACACGCTGCCGAGAAGCTCGTCGATCCAGCGTTCGTGGGCATCCGCCATTTTGGCGAAGGCGGCGCAGCCTTTACGAGTGAGGTTGATGAAGGAGGTGCGGCGATCGCCGTTGCGCTGCGAGCGCACCGCCAGTCCGTCGGAAACCAGGCGATCGACAATGCCGGTAATGTTGCCGTTCGACACCATGAGGAAGCGTGAAATCTCGCTCATCAGCATGCCTTCTGGCTGTCGATAAAGCGCAGCCATCACATCGAAGCGTGGCAGCGTGGCATTAAACTGCGTTTTCAGGCGCTCGCGCGCCACGCTTTCTATTCGCCGGCTGGCACGTAACAGCCTGATCCACAGCCGCAGCCGAGCCTTGCTGTCGCTTTCCGGTGTAAACGCCGATAGCGGCATGCTCACCATGTCTCACCTCCGGACACGGAGATCGCCTGGCCGGTAATGACGCCGGCTTCCTCGCTGCACAGCCACACTGCGGCGCCGGCCACCTCCTGCGGCTGGATGAAGCGGCCTTGCGGATTGTTGGCCGAAAGCGCCTTGCGTGCTTCGGATTCGCTCACCTTGGCAGCCGTAGCGATGCGATCGACGGCGCGATCGAGCAATGAGGTCTCCGTAAAGCCTGGGGAGATGGCGTTGACGGTGATGCCCGTCTTCGCGGTTTCGATCGCCAGAGCCCGCGCCAGGCCGATGACGCCATGCTTGGCGGCAACGTAATGCGCGACATAGGGGTAGCCTTTCAAGCCGGCCGTCGAGGCGATGAAAATGATGCGCCCCCATTTCTGTGCGCGCATCGCAGTCAGCGCCGGCTGCACGGAAAAGAACGCGGCCGTGAGATTGACGTCGAGAATCTTGCTCCACTGCTCACGGGAGATTTTTTCCGCCGGTCCGCTTTCCGCGGTGCCGGCATTGGCGACCACGACACTGAATGCGCCGCGATTTTTTTGCGCTTGGCTGAAAAGCTTCGCCAGTGAAGCCGCCTCGGTCACATCGGCGGTTTGAAAGTGGATGTTGCCGTGACGCTCGGCGGTGAATTCAAGTTCTTCCTTGCGGCGGCCGCAGATCGTCACCTGCGCGCCGGCCTGCGCCAAGGCGAATGCAATGGCGGCGCCGATGCCGCTGCCGCCACCTGTTACCAGAGCATGTTTCCCTGCGAGGTCGGTCATGGGGTCAAACCGCGCTCGGGGCCGGCTCGTCACGCCCCGCGAGCCTATAAAGCTGATCGCGGCCGGGACGATAAGGCAGCGGCCAAGTCTCATGGCGATCGCCGAGCTTGGCCGCGGCATGCAGCGTCCAGTACGGATCGGCAAGATGCGGCCGCGCCAGACAGACGAGATCGGCGCGGCCGGCCATCAGGATCGAATTGACGTGATCCGGCTCGAAAATATTCCCGACGGCCATGGTCGCCATGCCGGTCTCATTGCGGATACGGTCGGAAAACGGCGTCTGGAACATGCGGCCGTAGACCGGAAGGGCGTTGACAGAAGTCTGGCCCGCGGACACGTCACAGATGTCGACGCCGGCCTCCCGCAATAGGCGACTGATTTCGACCGCATCGTGCGGCTCGATGCCTTCGGTGCCGACCCAATCATTTGCGGAAATGCGCACCGAGATCGGTTTATCGTCCGGCCACACCGCGCGGACCGTATGGAAGATTTCCAGCGGATAGCGCATGCGGTTTTCCAGTGAGCCGCCATATTCGTCGATGCGTTGGTTGGTCAGCGGCGTGATAAAGGACGACAGCAGATAACCATGAGCGCAGTGGATTTCGAGCGCGTCGAAACCCGCGCGGGCCGCCATCTTGGCCGCGCTGACGAATTGCTCGCGCACCCGGTTCATGTCGGCGCGGTCCATGGCGTGGGCGCGCTGATTGCGTTCAGACCAGCGGGTGGCTGACGCCGATATTACCGGCCAGTTGCCGTCGTGCAGCGGTGCGTCCATCTCTTCCCAGCCCAACTGGGTCGAGCCCTTGGCGCCGGAATGGCCCAACTGACAGCAAATCTTTGCATCCGTCTCGGCATGAACGAAATCGACGATGCGTTTCCAGGCCGCTTCGTGTTCGGGCGTGTACATGCCGGTGCAGCCCGGCGTGATGCGGCCCTCCGGGCTGACGCAGGTCATTTCGATGCAGACGAGTCCCGCGCCGCCCTTGGCGCGTTCGGCGTAGTGTACGAGATGCCAATCGGTCGGGCAGCCATCGACCGCCTTATATTGTGCCATCGGCGACACCACGACCCGGTTTTTCAGCCGCATGCCGCGCAACTGGAACGGCGCGAACATCGGGCGCCGCGCCGTATTGGCGTCGGCTCCCGCGAGCCGCTGGAACCAGGCTTCGGCGCCTTCCAGCCATTCCTTATCGCGCAGCCGCAGATTTTCGTGGCTAATGCGCTGCGAGCGCGTAAGCAGCGAATAGTTGAACTGCACCGGATCGAGATGAAGATAGCGCTCGATGTCCTCAAACCATTCCATCGAGTTGCGCGCGGCCGATTGCAGGCGAAGCACCTCGGTGCGGCGTGCCTCCTCATATTTAGCAAAGGTCGTCTCGAGAGTGGGCTCAGTATGAAGGAGGTTTGCCATAGCGACCGCGCTCTCCATGGCAAGCTTGGTTCCTGAGCCGATGGAGAAATGCGCTGTGGCCGCCGCGTCGCCCATCAGCACGATGTTCCGATACGACCATTTCTCGCACAGCACCCGAGGAAAATTCAGCCAGGCTGAACCGCGGATATGGGAGGCGTTGGAGATCAGGCCATGGCCGCCAAGATATTTTGCGAAAATCCGTTCGCAGGTCCGGCAAGAATCGTCCTGGCTCATGGTGCCAAAGCCGAACTTCTGCCAGGTGTCCTCCGAGCATTCGACGATGAAGGTTGCGGTATCGGCATCGAACTGATAGGCGTGCGCCCAGATCCACCCGTGATCCGTGTGCTCGAAGATGAAGGTAAAGGCGTCGTCGAATTTCTGATGTGTGCCGAGCCATACGAACTTGTTCTTGCGCAGGTCGATGGCAGGCCGGAAATAAGCGGCGAAGTCGGCGCGCGTCCTTGAATTTAGGCCGTCGGCGGCGACGACGAGGTCGTAGTCGTCAGCCAGTGCGCCCGCGCCTGCGGTCTCGGCCTGGAAGCGGAGCTCAACGCCGAGATCGCGTGCCCGCTCCTGCAGCAGCATCAAGAGCTTTTTGCGCGCGATGCCAGAGAAGCCATGGCCGCTCGATACGATGCGCTGACCGCGGTAATGCACAGCGATGTCGTCCCAATAGGCGAAATGGGCGCGGATCGTTTCGGCGCTGACCGGGTCGTTGGCAGTAATGTTGTCGAAGGTCTCGTCGGAAAACACGACGCCCCAGCCGAACGTGTCGTCCGGCCGGTTACGCTCGAACACGGTGATATTATGGGTGGCATCGCGCAGCTTCATGCTGATCGCGAAATAGAGACCGGCTGGGCCGCCGCCGAGGCAAGCGATCTTCATGGGCTGTGCCGTGCGCTGTTAATACCAGGATGGCACTGCGCCAGGTATATTTCAAACTTAAATATTTAAGCTCGAAACGTCTGCTTCGTAGCGACCTCTTCTGCCGTTCTTGGGTAATCATCCGGTTGGAGATACAAGAGATTTTGGCGCCACCTTGACGGGATGAACCTCTGGGACTCCGGGTTGCGCGGAGTTAGCAGGAGGAAACTAAAATCACGAACTTAGCTTTCCCTTCTGCGGGGTCGCTTCCCCCGCATGGCTATTCACAATCCTAAACCGACGCTCTAAATCTCTGACCTCTTGCTTATTCCGCAGTTCAGTTCGGCCGATGCCGAACTGAAAGCCGAGCCAGTAGGAGGCGATACCGCTTGTAATCGTAACAGTAACATCCAGACCGCTCATGCAATGGCTAATGCGTTCGCGGCTTCTGAGTGGTTGCCAATCCACTAAGGCCAACGGACGATTTCATTCGTTGACTGCTGCCCCAATGTTTTTCGACGCGAGCAGTGCTGCCGGATGAATCCAGGCACTCGATCGAGGGCTGGCGATTAACCATAATCCCAGACAAACCCAGTTGCGGCGTTAATCCGTTGTTAACCTTCTGGCCCTGCCACCGTCCGAGGCGCGGCCGCACAGATGCCAGGTTTCCGCAAAATCAAATCACCGAGTGCACTTGCGACGTTAGGCGCATTCCTCGTGCCTGAACCGCTTGGTGCGTGCCTGGTATTGCTGGCGGCGATTTGGTGGCTATGCCGCAAATTGTATCCCACCAACAATACGCAGTTGTTGCCGGAAATTTCCGATCGCAATTTGAGCTTCTATGTTTTTCGGGCAGACCACAGCGCAGCCGCGACAATGATGATGATACCTATCAGCCCCAGTCCAACAATCAGGGGAACTCCGCGTTTTCTCGGCAGTAGCGGAATGTCCGAGTTGGGTCCGCGTTCTGAGGCAACGCGGACATCATTTATTCCGGTACCGAGGTAGCATACATGCGCATCGGTTCCGTGAACACTCTGGACGCGATCCGAAACGCGCGGTGGCGCCCAATGAGCCGATGAGAGCCGTCGGCCTCTAGGTGAACCAGCCTGCGCCCGTCGAAGTTTGTGAGATGATCCGCGCCCGCGCCGCAGAAAACCATACCAAATAGGCGAGCGCCGCTTGGCGGGCATCGCCTTTGGCATCCGCTCCCTGGTCCAGCGAGCCGTTGCCTTGGACCACAAACTTGTAGGTCTCGCCAGTGCGGCGGTACGTCACAAAAATCTGCGGAAATTCGTATTTTGTAACCTCGAACATGCCTTCACCCCTGGTGGTTCAGCATGCTCAGATTTCGAACCTCAAAGATTAAATTTTTACTAAAAATGTCTGGCAGGCAGACCGACGGTCCCGGGGTGACGCTTTGAAGGCTTTGCCTAAACGGCTGAGCGCACCCGAAAGCGGTCGGAGTTGTCGCAGGTTGCGGCGTTTGCGAATGCGCCGCAACAAACTCGACGGGATCAGTCTAACCGATTAAAACAAAGACCCCGCCGCGCTGGAACGCGGCGAGGTCAGTGCATGCGAACGAAAGGATTTTAGAATTTTGCAGACGCTCTCAAATAAAGTCAAGGACGCGTCGATCGCACAGTTTGTGCGCCTGCCGCATTAAGTTAGCCGAGAAACCGATCAAGCCGGACAGGTGTCGAGGCCCGAGCAAAACGCGACTGTCGCGACCCACGGTCTATCGGTCATGGTGCCCGCCGCGGCTTCCAGCGTTTCATCGGACACTTGGTTGGTGAAAATTTCTTCCTCAGTCTGTCGGATGGCAGTGTCATTCATAGGGTTACCTCTATAGTTCGCCGACGCCCGTCGGCAGCAACGGATTTATAGGGGTTTTTCGTATCTAAGCCAAGGGAAGAAGCTGCCTGCTAATCCGGGCGCATCCCGTAAGCCACAATGCAGCCATTCGCGATCCCGCTACAAACAAGGGTGCGTTTGTGATAATTTGACGCGCCCATGGCCATGCATCGGACACGGGAGAGTTCCGTGTTTTTGCTTTCCCTCATCGCAATGATATTTCTCAGCGCTGCCGTTGGAATAGCAGCGGATAGCAACGGAGAAGGTATATTTTGGGTGCTTCTAGCGATCGTTATTTCGCCGCTGTTGGCCGGCTTGATTGTTCTCGCGCTGCATCGGCGCAACTAACGCGGCGCGGTGCAGGCGCCCGGGGCGGTCGATGGATGTCGGTACCGGTGTAGCCGATCGGCCTCGGTATCGGATTAGAGCTGGTCCGGAAGAGCCTACCTCGGACTTGATCCGAGGGGTGGATACCGGTTTTCCGAAAAGCTCATGCTCTAACGAAGACTCACAGACCATGGTCCGCTTCAACGTGATCGGATCACGATCTACGGAGCGTGTTCGTTACCAGCTATCTGGTGGTGCACAAGGGCCCGCCCCCGAGCAAATATTGCTGCAAAGCGGGGGATGAACCGGGGAACAGCTGCCATCACGGGTCACCACGTTGTGAACCGCCGGATGGGTGGCGCGACGATGTTCGGTCGCGGCCGATACCGGGAGACTGGTGCTGAGAAAAATCGCGGCGGAAAGCGCAATTTCTATTTTGCTGACCAATTTTGCATCTCCTGGCTGAACTTTGCGGCTTAACCCGAAGTTGCCCGGCAGTAGCGGGTCAACACAAGCAAGACTGTAAAACGCCTGGATTGTTCCCACATATGAAATCAAGTTGTGCGTCGCTAAGCCCTTGCTCAGCGCTATCTGAGCGGACCGTCGTGTCGGGATCATACCGCACGAGCGGCGACGCCGGCAATCTTGTAGACTTTAGCTTTGGCCGATCGCGTCGTTTGAGATTGGTGTAGGTTGGGCGCTGTATTTTGCTAAAACCTTGGCCAATACAATATCGGAATGCAGATGACGAATGAATCGGCGCGGTTGAACGTTCTGATATCCGGCGGTTTTTCCGGTGCCTATGAGCAATTGTTGCCGCGGTTCGAGCGCGCGAGTGGCATCGAGGTCAAGACCGCATCGGGTGCGTCGCAGGGCGCGGGGCCACAAACAATTGCCGCGCAGCTTGCCCGTGGCGTGGCGGCTGACGTGGTAATCCTCTCCAGGGAGGGGCTTACCGAACTGATCGCTGCCAAGAGGATCGTGACTGGAACGGACGTGGATCTTGCGCGTGTTCCTCTCGGCGTGGCGCTGCGAGCGGGAACCCCGAAACCCGACGTGGCCACCGTCGAGGCCTTTAGTCAGGTTCTTTTCGATGCCAAAACTGTCGCCATCCCCGCCAGCACCAGCGGCATCTGGCTCACCAGCGAACTTTTTCCCAGACTCGGCATCGCGGAAAAGATTAGCGTCAAAATGATGCCGCGCGGGACAGACGCGACGCGCGCAGTCGCCTCTGGAGATGCGGGTGTCGGGGTCCTTCCGGTCAGCGAGATTGTGCATGCGGCTGGTGTCGAGCTTGCCGGCAGTATTGCGCCCGAAATCCAGTTCGTTCAGGTTTTTTCGGCCGCCGTCGTGGCTGGGTCGAGCGAAATCGCTGGCGCCAGGCGTCTCGTCGCATATCTGGCCTCGGCGCAGGCTTCCGAGGCGATCAGAAAGAGTGGCATGGAGCCACTTACGGCTTCGACCTAGCGGCGGGGCGCCGCGCAATTCTTGGATATATAAATCAGCGCCAGCCGAGGCCGGGGGCGACGTGTTTGAGGATCGCCTCGATGACATGACTATTGTAGTCGACACCGAGCTGGTTGGGGACGGTCAGGAGTAACGTGTCCGCCTCGGCAATGGCTTCGTCTTTCGCGAGTTGTTCGACAAGGACGGTGGGCTCGGCGGCGTAGCTGCGGCCAAATATAGCTCGCGTGTTGTCGCCGAGAAATCCGACAGTGTCCTGGTTTTCATTGCCGCGCCCGAAATAGGCGCGGTCGCGGTCGTCCACCAGGGCGAAAATGCTGCGGCTGACCGATACCCGCGGCACCCGCGCGTGGCCGGCCACTTTCCACGCCTCGCGGTACGTTCTTATCTGCTCGGCCTGCTGGATGTGAAATGGCTTGCCGCTCTCGTCATTCTTGAGCGTTGAGCTTTGCAGGTTCATGCCGAACTTCGCCGCCCACTCCGCCGTGGCATTCGAGCCGGCGCCCCACCAGATGCGCTCGCGCAGCCCTTCCGAGTAAGGCTCGACCCGCAGCAGGCCGGGAGGATTCGGGAACATCGGTTGAGGGTTTGGGCGCGCGAAGCCTTTGCCACGCAGCACGTCGAGCAAGACCTCAGTGTGGCGCCGGGCCATGTCGGCATCGCTCGTCCCTTCGGGCAGGTCAAAGCCGAAGTAGCGCCAGCCATCGACCACTTGCTCAGGCGAGCCGCGGCTGATGCCGAGCTGCAGGCGTCCACCGGCGATAAGGTCGGCCGCCCCAGCGTCCTCCGCCATGTACAACGGGTTCTCATAGCGCATGTCGATGACGGCTGTGCCGAGTTCTATCCGTTTGGTCTTCGCTCCTGCAGCGGCCAGCAACGGGAACGGCGAGCCTAATTGGCGGGCGAAATGATGAACACGGAAGTAGGCCCCATCGGCGCCGAGCTCCTCGGCTGCGACCGCCAGCTCAATCGACTGCAAAAGCGCGTCGGATGCCGAGCGCGTCTGCGACTGTGGCGAAGGGGTCCAGTGACCGAATGACAGGAAACCGAGCTTTTTCATGAGTAGGGTCGTAGACGGATGGGGCGCCGTAAAGGATATGCGTCGCAAAAGGTAGGTGCGACTCTCACTCTTCTAGCCTGACGAATCCGACGTGGGCCAGAAAGAATTGGGTCGTCAGTCGATCATGTGGGGCGCCGAGGGGCATCGCCGTCGATCGGCCAATGGCCGACCTACCCGAAGGCTGCAGCGTTTAGGCCTACCTCAACCGCGCATGGTCGATGCTGCCGTCTAAATGGGTCGCCGGACGATATGCCCGGTTCGCGCTGACCGCGCCAGATGCACCAAATATCCCACCAAGCCTGCCTATAAAGCAGGCCATGGCCTGCTGAAAAAATAGCCCCAGGTCGCTCCAACTCGGAATTTGCACCACGCTTCAGCGTCTTGGCGCCGCTTGAAGTTGGCACATGGCTTGCGTTGGCTCGCGGAGGGGAGGCCTTTCGGCCGCTCGCCCAATCACAGCGAGGCTAATCCATGTCCAACGATTCGATAAAGACATACACGCTTACGCGCCGCGGCTGGCTCGTCGGAGCCAGCAGCGTTGCGTTCGGTCTGGCAGGGGCGTTCCCGGCGGACGCCGAGGACACGATTAAAGTCGGCATTCTTCATTCGCTCTCCGGCACCATGGCCATCAGCGAAACGACGCTGAAAGACGTGATGCTGATGCTGATCGCGGATCAGAACAAGAAGGGCGGCGTGCTCGGCAAGAAGCTTGAGCCGGTGGTCGTCGATCCGGCGTCGAACTGGCCGTTATTCGCGGAGAAGGCGCGCGAGCTGATTAGTCAGGATAAGGTCGCCGCGGTGTTCGGTTGCTGGACCTCGGTTTCGCGCAAATCCGTGCTGCCGGTTTTCAAAGAGCTCAACAACATCCTCTTCTATCCCGTTCAATTCGAAGGCGAAGAGGGCGAACGCAACGTATTCTATACCGGCGCCGCGCCAAATCAGCAGGCCATCCCGGCGGTCGACTATTTGATGAGCGCTGACGGTGGCTCGGTGAAGCGCTGGGTGCTGGAAGGCACCGATTACGTCTATCCGCGAACCACCAACAAGATTCTCGAGGCCTACCTTAAGCAAAAGGGCGTGGCCGACGAAGACATCATGATCAACTACACCCCGTTCGGCTTCTCCGACTGGCAGACCGAGGTGTCCAAGATCAAGGCGTTCGGCTCGGCCGGCAAAAAGACGGCTGTGGTATCGACGGTCAACGGCGACGCCAACGTGCCGTTCTATAAAGAACTCGGCAACCAGGGCATCAAGGCGACCGACATTCCGGTCATGGCGTTCTCGGTCGGCGAAGAAGAACTTGCCGGTCTCGATACCAAGCCGCTGGTCGGCCATCTCGCCGCCTGGAACTATTTCGAGTCGATCAAAACACCGGCCAATGCCGCCTTCATAAAAGACTGGCACGAGTTCACTAAGAATCCGAAGCGCACCACCAACGATCCGATGGAAGCGCACTACATCGGCTTCAACATGTGGGTGAAGGCGGTTGAAAAGGCAAAGACCACCAACGCCGACAAAGTGATTGCAGCTTTGCCCGGTATCAAGCAGGCCAACCTGACCGGCGGCGTCTCTGAAATGCTGCCGAACCACTACATCACCAAGCCTGTCTTCATTGGTGAGATCCGTGCCGACGGCCAGTTCGACGTGGTCTGGAAGACAAAAGGTCTGGTCCCCGGCCAGGCGTGGTCGCCTTACCTCCCCGGCTCGAAGGATCTGGTGGCAGATTGGGTGACGCTCAAATGCGGCAACTACAACAAGGTCACGAAGACCTGCGGCGGTTCGTAACTGCGGCGCCGCTTAACGCTTAAACGCCGAATTGAGGGAAGGCGTCACCGCCTTCCCTCCGCAGCGCCGGGGAAAATTGCGATGCGCTTTGGCCGAGTCTGTCTTATTGCGCTTGCCCTGGTTCTTGGCTTTGTAACAGCTGGGACGCCGGTTCGCGCGGTTGCGCAAACGGCGGACCTTGATACGGCGATCGCGCATTTTGCTGCGGACGATTTCGATGAGACGCTGGCCGGCGTCAATGCAGTCGCGGTCAGTGGCAGTCCGCGCGCCGAGACTATCTTGCGCGCCCTGCAAAACGGTCAGCTGATGTTCAGCGCCGAAAAGAAGCAGGTTTACATTCAAGATAGCGCCGGCAAGCTCACAGACGCCGCGACCGGTGCGGCTACCACGGGTGAGCCACCGGCCGATCTCGACAACGTCAATGTCAACAACCGCATCCGCGGCGCGCTCGACGCCACCATGGGCACTCTATCGCTGCAGTCGGCGGACCCGAACAAGCGGTTCGCGGCCGCGCAAGCGGTCTTCAAGTCGCGCGACGCCACCGCATTGCCAAGGCTGGAAAGCGCCATCCCGAAGGAACAGGACGCCCAAGTCAAACAAGCGCTCGAGCAGGCGCGCGCGGCGATCGTGCTCAATTCCGCCACTGCAACGGATGCCGACAAGCTCGCCGCCGTACAGATCATCCGCGCGCGCGGCGACCAGGATTCATTGGGGCTGTTGTCGAGCTTGCCGACGGCGACTTCGCCAGCGGTCATGGCCGCCGCTAATGCGGGCATTGTCGCCATCCAGCACCGGCTCGCGATATGGGATGCCGTGCAAAATGCCTGGTACGGTCTCTCGCTAGGCTCGGTGCTGCTGCTCGCGGCCATCGGTCTGGCCATCACCTTCGGCGTCATGGGTGTCATCAACATGGCGCATGGCGAAATGGTGATGCTCGGCGCCTACGTTACTTACGTCGTTCAGGAGATCATTCGTGACAACGCGCCGGCGTTGTTCGATTACTCCCTGGCGATGGCTATTCCGCTTGCATTTTTGTTCGCGGGCCTGGTCGGAATTCTGATCGAGCGCTGCATCATTCGTTTCCTTTATGGAAGGCCTTTGGAGACGCTGCTGGCGACTTGGGGACTGTCGTTGATCCTGCAGCAGGCCGTTCGCACGGCGTTCGGCCCGAACAACCGCCAAGTCGGCAATCCGTCGTTCATGAGCGGTGCATTCGATCTTGGAGGCATTACTGTTACCTATAATCGGCTTTGGATTATCTGTTTCACGCTTGCGGTATTTGCCGCGCTGCTCGCGCTCTTACGATACACGCGATTTGGCTTGGAAATGCGGGCGGTCACTCAGAATCGTGCCATGGCGGCCTCCATGGGCATCCGCACCAGCCGGATTGACGCACTGACGTTCGGGTTGGGCTCCGGCATTGCCGGCATCGCCGGCGTCGCGCTGTCGCAAATCGATAACGTCAGCCCGAACCTCGGCCAAACCTACATCATCGACAGTTTCCTGGTGGTCGTATTCGGCGGCGTCGGCAATCTCTGGGGCACCTTCGTGGGTTCGTTCGTACTCGGCATCGCCAATAAATTCCTTGAACCGTTTGCCGGCGCGGTGCTGGGCAAAATCGCCATTCTCGTCTTGATCATCCTGTTCATCCAAAAGCGGCCGCGCGGGCTATTTGCCCTGAAGGGAAGGGCGGTCGAAGCGTGAGCTCCCATTCCCTCATTCGTTTGTTCGATCGCAGCGCGACGATCTTCCTGATCACATTGGCGGTGATCGCGGTTGCCGTTCCCGTGCTTAATCTTGCCGTGCCGGAATCATCCGCTTTGCATATCCCGACTTATCTCGTGGAGCTGTTCGGGAAATACCTTTGTTATGGGCTGCTTGCGCTGTCGATCGATTTGATCTGGGGTTACTGCGGAATTCTTTCGCTCGGCCAAGGCGCGTTTTTCGCACTGGGTGGCTATGCCATGGGCATGTACCTGATGCGTCAGATCGGCGCGCGGGGTGTCTATGCCAATCCAATTTTGCCGGACTTCATGGTGTTTCTGAACTGGAAGGAGCTGCCGATCGCTTGGTACGGCTTTCAGCATTTTCCCTACGCGGCGCTGATGGTATTGCTGGTGCCGGGCGCGCTCGCGTTCGTTTTCGGCTGGTTCGCATTCAGAAGCCGCGTCACCGGCGTGTACCTGTCGATCATCACCCAGGCGCTGACTTATGCCTTGATGCTGGGCTTCTTTCGCAACAATTTCGGCTTCGGCGGCAACAACGGATTGACCGACTTCAAGGACATCCTTGGTTTCAATATCGAGGCTGCAACGACGCGCGCCGCGCTGTTCTCGATTAGCTGCGTGGCGCTGATGGTTGGTTTTGTGATCTGCCGTGCCGTCGTCACGTCGAAATTCGGCAAGGTTTTGATTGCGATCCGTGACGCCGAGAACCGCACGCGGTTTCTCGGTTATCGCGTGGAATCCTACAAGGTATTGGTGTTCACGCTGTCCGCCTGCATGGCCGGCGTTGCCGGTGCGATTTACGTGCCGCAAGTCGGTATCATCAATCCCGGCGAATTCGCGCCGGCCAATTCCATCGAGGCGGTTATCTGGGTCGCCGTCGGTGGCCGCGGTACGCTGGTCGGCGCCGCGGTCGGCGCCATTCTCGTCAACTACGCCAAGACCTATTTCACCTCGGGTGTGCTGGCGCCGTACTGGCTGTTCATGCTTGGGAGTCTGTTCATCGGCGTAACGCTGTTGTTACCGCGCGGGATTATCGGAACACTGCATCATTGGACGGCGCTTCGCCGGGCCCGCATCTCTGCCGCCGCGGAGGAAGGCGTCGCCGCGCCGCCGCCTGAACCGCAGCCGGCGGAATGAGGGCCGGACGATGAAAATCCAGGATCGGCTAAAGCAGGCGGAAGATCGGGCCATGGAGGCCTTCGACCGTACCCTGCTCTATGTCGAAGACGTTACGGTGTCGTTTGACGGCTTCAGGGCGCTCAATAATCTGTCCTTCGCCGTCGAGCCCGGCGAGATGCGCGCCATTATCGGTCCGAACGGGGCCGGCAAGACGACCATGATGGACGTGATCACCGGTAAGACCAGGCCGGACACAGGCGCTGTCATCTTCGATCGGTTGCACGATTTGGCGCGGCTCGATGAAACTGAGATTGCCGAGCTTGGCATCGGCCGGAAATTCCAAAAGCCTACGGTGTTCAACAGTCATACGGTTTACGACAATCTCGAACTCGCGCTGAAAGCCGATCGCCGGGCGCGCGCGACGCTCTGGGCCCAAGACAGCGCGGACCAGCGCCGCCGCATCGAAGAACTTCTCGAAACTACTCGCCTGGGCGCCGTCCGCGATCGGCTGGCGGGCCGCTTATCACACGGCCAAAAGCAGTGGCTCGAGATCGGCATGCTGCTGGCGCAAGATCCCAAACTTCTGCTTGTCGACGAGCCGGTTGCGGGCATGACGGACGTCGAGACGCAGCAGACCGCAGAGTTGCTCAAGCAGATCAATCGCGAACATACGGTGGTCGTGGTCGAGCACGATATGACTTTCGTGCGAGATCTTGGCGTAAAGGTCACATGCCTGCATGAAGGTGCCGTGCTCGCGGAGGGAACGATCGACGAGGTTTCGGCCAACGATCGCGTCGTCGAAGTCTATTTGGGGCGCTAAGCGATGCTCGAGGCACAAGCGATCGATCTTCATTATGGCGCCGCTCAGGCGCTGCGCGCTGTTTCGATCAAGGCCGCCGCCGGCAAGGTGACCTGTGTCCTCGGCCGCAACGGGGTGGGCAAAACCAGCCTCCTCGACGCGCTGGCCGGACATCAAGCGGTGAGTGGCGGCACGATCAAGTGGGAAGGCGAGGACATCACCGCGCTACGACCGCCGGAGCGCGCCCGGCGCGGCATCGCCTACGTACCGCAGGGCCGCGAAATCTTCCCGTTGCTTAGCGTCGAGGAGAACTTGAAAACCGGCTACGCCCCCTTGGCCCGTGCCGAGCGTAGCGTGCCGGATGAGGTCTACTCGTTGTTCCCGGTGCTCAAGGGCATGCTGCATCGCCGCGGCGGCGACTTGTCCGGCGGCCAGCAGCAGCAGCTCGCCATCGGCCGGGCGCTCGTCATGCGGCCGCGCCTCCTCCTTCTTGACGAGCCGACCGAGGGCATTCAGCCCTCGATCATCAAGGATATCGGCCGCGCCATCAGCTATCTGCGCTCGCTCGGCAAGATTGCCATCGTTCTGGTCGAGCAGTACCTCGACTTCGCACGCGAACTCGGCGATCATTTCGCTGTCATGGATCGTGGTGCCGTGGTCTATGCATGCGATCGCGACAACCTGGACGAGGCGGCGCTGCGGCGGGCTATGGCGATCTGAAGCCCCAATCCGGGACTGCGATCCGGTAAACTCAAGTGCGGCCCGATGAACGATGTTTTGGCAACGACCATGCGGCAGAGCAATGCGGTCTTTGCCGCCAACCGCGCTACTGGACGCATAATCGTTTCCGTGACCGGCGCTGCGAACACGACTCGGCCCGAACGCGTGCACGAGGCGGGCTCGTTGCGCGTCCGTTTTCCGCATAATGCCGGCCCCGGGATCGAGGCCGCAATTATTAACACCGCAGGTGGCATGACCGGCGGAGACCGCTTCGATCTCGATTTCACCGTCGGTGCCGGCGCAGTGCTGAAGGTCGCCACGGCCGCTGCCGAGAAGATCTACCGTTCGCTTGGTCCCGAAACGACGACCCACGTCAAGATCGAAGTCGGGTCTGGCGGTTCTCTGGCATGGCTGCCGCAGGAGACGATCCTGTTCGACCGGGCGCGGTTTCGCCGCGAGATCGAGATCGATCTTGCCGGCGATGCTCGTCTGCTGGCGGCGGAGGCGTGTGTTTTTGGCCGGTCGGCGATGGGCGAGACTGTCGTTACAGGAAGCTTTCTCGACCGCTGGCGGCTGCGGGTCGACGGCTCGCTGCGCTTTGCCGATTGCATTCGTCTCGACGGCCCGATTGCCCAAAGCCTGTCGCAACGGGCCATAGCCGCGGGCGCCGCGGCCGTGGCCAGCATTGTGAAGTTTCCCGCCACTGATAAGGACGTTGCGGCGGTTTGCGAATTGCAGCAAGAATTTGCCGGCGAAGTGGGCGCCTCCGCCTGGAACGGCCTCGCCGTGATACGCTGTGTTGCCGCCGACGGGATGGCGCTGCGACACGATTTAACAAGAGTGCTCACCGCACTCGGTGGAGCGCCGCTGCCGCGGCTATGGATGAACTAGCGAACATGCAACTCACGCCGCGCGAAAAAGACAAGCTTCTGATCTCGATGGCGGCAATCGTTGCGCAGCGCCGCCTCGCGCGCGGCGTCAAGCTCAATCATCCAGAGGCGATTGCGCTGATTTCGGATTTCATCCTTGAGGGCGCCCGCGACGGCCGCAGCGTGGCCGACCTGATGGAAAACGGCGCTCATGTGCTGACGCGCGTGCAAGTGATGGACGGTATCGCCGAAATGATTCCGGAAATCCAGGTCGAAGCGACCTTTCCGGATGGAACGAAGCTTGTAACCGTGCACCAGCCGATAAGGTGAGATTGGCCATGACCCCCGGCGAATATTTCATCAAAGATGGCGAGATCGAGCTCAACAAGGGCCGCCGAACGGCGACGCTCGCGGTCTCCAATACCGGCGACCGTCCGATCCAGGTTGGTTCGCATTATCATTTTTTCGAGACTAATCCGGCCCTCAAATTCGATCGCAAGAAGGCGCGCGGCATGCGGCTCGACATCGCCGCGGGAACGGCGGTGCGTTTCGAGCCGGGGCAGACGCGCAACGTCACCCTTGTCGCGGTGGCCGGCAAGCGCACGGTGTACGGCTTCCGCAACGCGATCATGGGAAAGCTTTAGGGCGCGCAGTCATGCCAGCTAAAATCCAGCGGTCCATCTACGCCGACATGTTCGGCCCGACGACCGGCGACCGCGTTCGCCTGGCCGACACCGATCTCATTATCGAGGTCGAGCGGGATTTCACGGTTTACGGCGAGGAGGTGAAATTCGGCGGCGGCAAGGTGATCCGAGACGGCATGGGTCAATCGCAGATCACCAATCGCGCCGGAGCGGTCGATACCGTCATTACTAATGCACTTGTTGTCGACCATTGGGGCATCGTCAAGGCCGACGTCGGCATAAAGGGCGGCAATATTTTCGCCCTCGGCAAGGCGGGCAATCCCGATATCCAACCGAACGTTGACATTATTATCGGTCCGGGCACCGAGGTGATTGCCGGCGAAGGAAAAATCCTGACCGCGGGCGGCTTCGACACTCACATCCACTTCATATGCCCGCAGCAGATCGATGAAGCCTTGATGTCGGGTGTGACCTCGATGCTCGGCGGTGGCACCGGGCCGGCGCACGGCACCTTTGCCACCACGTGCACGCCGGGACCGTTCCATATCGCGCGCATGATCCAGGCGGCGGATGATTTTCCGGTCAATCTCGGTTTTGCCGGCAAAGGCAATGCATCGCGCCCGGCGGCGCTGGAGGAAATGATCAAGGCCGGCGCCTGCGCGCTCAAACTGCATGAGGACTGGGGCACGACACCGGCGGCAATCGACTGCTGCTTGTCGGTTGCCGATGACTACGACATCCAGGTGATGATCCACACCGATACGCTCAACGAGTCGGGCTTTGTCGAGGATACGATCAAGGCTTTCAAGGGCCGTACCATTCACGCCTTTCACACCGAAGGCGCCGGTGGCGGCCACGCCCCGGACATCATCAAGGTGGCGGGCCTGAAAAACGTGTTGCCATCGTCGACCAATCCGACCCGGCCGTACACCAGAAACACCATCGACGAACATCTCGATATGCTGATGGTGTGCCACCATCTCGATCCGTCGATTGCCGAGGATCTGGCCTTCGCCGAAAGCCGCATCCGCAAAGAGACGATCGCTGCCGAGGACATTTTGCACGACATCGGCGCGCTATCGATGATGTCCTCGGATTCGCAAGCCATGGGCAGGCTGGGCGAGGTCATCATTCGCACTTGGCAGACGGCCGACAAGATGAAAAAGCAGCGCGGGCGCCTGCCGCAGGAGAAAGGCGACAACGACAACGCGCGGGTCAAGCGCTACATCGCGAAATACACCATCAATCCAGCGATCGCGCATGGCGTGTCGAAGCTGATCGGCTCGGTCGAAAAGGGCAAGCTCGCCGATCTCGTGCTGTGGTCGCCTGCCTTCTTCGGCGTGAAGCCGGAGTGCATCATCAAGGGTGGCTCGATCGTCGCTGCGCCGATGGGCGATCCCAATGCCTCGATCCCGACGCCGCAGCCGGTCCATTATCGGCCGATGTTTGGCGCCTTCGGCGGCGCCCGCACCGCATCGTCCGTGGTATTTTCATCCAAAGCCGCGGTGAGATCCCGCCTCGGCGACAAACTTGGTATCGCAAAGAAGCTTGTCGCGGTGGAGAACACCCGCGGCAAGATTTCGAAGAAGAGCATGATCCATAACGATGCCACACCGGCGATAGAGGTCGATCCCGAGACCTACGAAGTGCGCGCCGATGGTGAATTGCTGACCTGCGCCCCGGCAGAGGTTCTACCAATGGCGCAACGCTATTTTCTGTTCTGAGCATGTCCCGCAAAAGTGGAAACCGGTTTTGCGAAAAGGACATGCTGAAACAAACAGCCAGGAGCGCATCCCGATTCTGTTAGATCGGGATACGCTCTAAGCCAAAAAGCCGAGTTTTGTGACCATGCGCGCCATCGCCATCAGACCGGCCGCCACCTGGGCGGGCGAGACGGCTGACCGCGTCGTCCTCGATTACGACGATCGGCATCGGCGGCGCATTGCCATGACCGGCAACAACGGCGTCACCTTTCTGCTCGATCTGCCGACGCCGGCCGAACTGCGAAGCGGCGATGCGCTGTTGCTCGAAGACGGGCGTCTGATCGAGATCGTCGCCGCACCGGAGCCGCTCCTGGAAATCCGCTGCGCCGATCCGCGACAGCTCGCGCGCATAGCCTGGCATCTCGGCAATCGCCACCTGCCGACGCAGATCACGAACGGTTTTTTGCGGGTCCGCCGCGATCACGTTGTCGCCGATCTCGCGCTCCGGCTCGGGGCGGAAATAGTCGAGATTGAAGCGCCCTTCGATCCCGAGGGCGGCGCCTATCGCAAGGCGCAGTCGCTGGCGAATGCCGGCGCGCACGAGCACCGTCATGAGTGACGCGCGCTGGCTTTTGCGGTCGTCGACGCGCAAACACGGCAGCGGTGCGGATAGTGAGGCGTCAGCGGGCAAGCCGGATTGCCGCTCGCCGCGGAAAGAACGGCAGGGCGCGCACGATCTCAGTGCCGGGGAGTTGTTTCGCCTCATGACATGGCTGTCGCCGGCCTATCCGATCGGAGCTTTTGCTTATTCGAGCGGTATAGAATGGGCGGTAGAGGCCGGGGATATCTCCGATGCCGTGAGCTTGCGGCACTGGCTCGAAGCGATGCTGGTCCTCGGATCGGGTCTCAACGATGGAATTCTCTTCAGTCACGCCTACCGGGCGGTGGATGGCGGCGACGATCGGGCCTTCGTCCACGTGGCCGAACTGGCGGCGTCATTCGTGCCGACACGCGAGCGCTTCCAGGAAACGACTGCGCTGGGCCGAGCGTTTCTTGAGGTGACCCTGGCGGCGTGGCCCTGTCCCGCTTTGCAAAAGCTCCGAGACTGCTGGCAAGGGCCGGTCGCTTATCCCATCGCCGTTGCCGTAGCCTCCGCCGGGCACGCCATCGCTCTCGATCCGGCGCTGCACGGCTTTCTGACCGCTTTGTCGTCGAACTGGATTTCCGCGGCCATGCGCCTGGTTCCACTCGGCCATACCGAAAGCCAGCGCGTGCTCCGATCGCTCGAGCCGACAGTTTCAGCAACGACGCGGCGGGCGCTCGATGCGAATCTCGACGATCTGGCGAGCGCCACTTTTCGCGCCGACATTGCGAGCGCCCGGCACGAGACACAATATACACGTCTGTTTCGCAGCTGAGGATCGATGATGCCCAACCGCAATGGCCCTTTACGCGTCGGTATTGGCGGTCCGGTCGGCTCCGGCAAGACCGCCTTGATGGACGCGCTCTGCAAAGCGATGCGGCAATCCTACGACATCGCCGCCATCACCAATGACATTTACACCAAGTGGGATGCCGAATTTCTGGTTCGCTCGGGCTCGCTCGATGCGCAGCGTATCGCCGGCGTGGAGACTGGCGGTTGCCCGCACACCGCGATCCGCGAGGATGCTTCGATGAATCTGGCCGCGGTGGCCGACATGCAGGCGAAATTTCCCGACCTCGATCTCGTATTGATCGAGTCGGGCGGTGATAATCTTGCGGCGACTTTCTCGCCGGAATTGGCCGACTTGACGATTTACGTGATCGATGTCGCGGGGGGGGATAAGATTCCGTCCAAAGGCGGCCCGGGGATTACCCGTTCCGATCTTCTGGTGATCAACAAAATCGACCTTGCTCCCTATGTCGGAGCGTCGCTACCGAAAATGGAAACCGATGCAAAAAAAATGCGCGGTGCGCGGCCATTTGTGATGACCAACCTTCGCCGCGGTGAGGGTGTCGGCACCATCGTGCAATTCATCAGAACAGTCGGTGGGCTTTCCGACTCCTGAATGTCTCCTCGGCGGGGTTGGCGCGCGTCATACGGCGGGAATGCCCGGACGGGCGGCGTGCCGACGGCAAGACTATTGCCCGCTCGGTGTGCGCACGCCGATCCAGGAGTCACGGACCTGCTGGTAATGCACCATGGGATCGTAGATCGATACCGGCAGTTTCAGTTCCTCGGCCGAAAGCCGGCCGACCGCCGCTAGCAGGCTGTACGAATCGACCACCCGATCGTGCTGGGCGACGAGCAGGCTTTGGCGGGCATTGACCAGAACCTGTTCGGCGTTGAGGACATCCTGCGTCGTGCGTTGGCCGGCAAGAGCCTCGTTGCGCACGCCGGTAAGCGCTCTTTCGGCGGCATCGTTCTGCCGTTCGGCCGCGGCGACCTGCGCTTTCGCCGCTTGCAACTGGCCCCAGGCTTGAACGACGTCGGCACGCGTCTGATCGCGGACTTGGTCGACATTCAGGCGCCGCTGGTCGACATTTTCCTTGTTGGCGCGGATATTCGAGTATTCGGCGCCGCCTTGATAGAGCGGAACCGACAGGTTCAGCGCCACCGTATCGGTGAACGATCGCGGCGTTGTGATCGTTGGAAAAATCTGCTGCTGGATGTTGTACTGTCCCGTCAGTGTAGGCCACAGCGCGCCTTCCGCTATTTTGACTTGCAATTGCGCAACGTCGACGCCGTACAGCGCGCCGAGCACATTGGGATTTTGCGCGATGCCGACCGCGACCGAGGCGTTCAGCGTCGAGGGAGCGAGCCTGTCCACTGGCGTGGCCGGCGCGAGGTTTGCCGGTTCGACACCGATAATGCGCCGGTAATTGGCCCGCGTGGTCATCAGTGTGGACTCCGCGGCATGCAAGGTGGCCTCGGCCGCTGCCAATTGCGCCTCTGATTGGGCAACGTCGGTCGAAGTGATCTGGCCCGCGGAAAATCTGTTGCGCGTGTCTTCGAGCGTACGCTGAAGAACGCGGACGTTGTTCTGCTGGACCTCGAGATTGGCGCTATCGCGCGACATGTCCATGTAGACTGTCGCCGCCGCCAGCAGCACCGATTGTTCCATGACGCGCAGCGTTTCGCGCGACGCCGATACCTGGCTTTCGGCGGCCCGAACCTTATTGCCGGTCTGCCCGCCATTGAAGAGGGTTTGCGTGGCCGTCGCGCCGACCGAGTAGGGCGTGGTCAATCCCTTGTCCGAGAATGCGGCCCCGGCAGGAACCAGACCCGGGGTCGGCGGGATGATCTCGTGAATATCGCTATATTGCCGGCTGACGCTGGCATTGGCGGCGATCGTCGGGCGATAGCCCGACAGCGCTTGCGGCACGCTCTCATCGGTCTGGCGAACGATCGCGCGCTGGGCGTTAAGCTGCGGATTGTTCTCGTAAGCCTTGGCGAGCGCGGCCTCGATCGTTTCGGCGGCGACTCCATGTACCGATCCGCCAATCAGCGCCAGGGCAAACGGAATTACCGCTGCGGCGCCCCCGTTCCATCGCCACGGCGATTTCCGCCGCTCCGCTGGAGCCATAATCTCGCTCGCCACCTTCGGCCCCACTTCGACAGGCGGCGACCTTAACGTGGGGACCTTTCGCTTACAAGGTTACCCGGGTGTCCGGGGGGGTGGCCTTCGGCGCGTCGCGACAGAAGGCGAAATTCGCGCAGCCCGAACAGTATCGTGGCAAGTAAAAGTGGCAGAAAGAAATCGAGCACACGAAACGTCAGTAATGCAGCGACCAAGTCCTCGCGCGGATATTGTGGCAGGCCGATGAGGATCGCTGCCTCGACTACGCCGAGGCTGCCGGGAGTGTGGCTCGCCGCTCCAAGCAATGTGGCCAGCACGAAGACCACAACGATGGTCGCGAAGCCTACGCTGGGGTTGCTCGGCAGCAGCATGAAGATCGATAGCGAAGCCAGGCAGCGGTCGAGCGTGCCAATGCCGGTTTGCAATAGTGTGCGTTGCAGGTTGGGCAAAGTTATCCGCCAATTCGCCCGCCCAATGAGCCGCGGCTTCGGAATAAGCCAAAGCAGGTAGCAGCCGATAATGAAAAGCCCGGTCAGGCCAATGACCCTGTTGATCGACGCCGGCAGATCGTCGAATACGCTGAGCGCGTCGGGCTGATAGGCGATGGCGCTACCGAGCACGAATATGTTGCCTAGCCAGAAGGTCATTCCAGTGACAAAAGCGATTTTGGCGACGTCCACGACGCTCAGGTTCCAGAAAGAGTAGACCCGAAACCGCACCAGGCCGCAGGTCACCGTGGCGGCACCGAGCGAGTGGCCGATCGTGTAACTGGTGAAACTCGCAAAAGCGACGACGCGCAGCGGAATTTGGCGTTTGCCGATCGTATTGAGCGCGAACAGATCGTAGCAGATCAGGTTGGCGTAGCCGGCAACGACGAGCGCCGCCGAAAGAAGGATGTGAAGACCGGGCTGCGCTTTAAGGTCGGTAACAACCTTGGCGAGGTCGATGCCGTGCAGCAGGTGATAAAGCGTGGCACCGGCAATGCCGACGGCCACGAAGCTGACGACAAAACTCAGACCGCTCCGGCCGAAACCGCGAACGGTCGTCACCCAGCTCGAAGGAAGCGATGCTGCCAGTGCCAAATAAACTCCCACCACGAATCGCGGCAAATTCCCATTCCTTTGTTACAGCATTGTTACGCGCGCCGGCCCGCATCGACGCGAGCTTCTGCGACCGTCACACGAATGAGACATGAAATCGCAATTCTTGTTGCGTCCGATTCGAAAATGGCAATGCCCCGCAAAGCGGGGCGAAAGCATCTCGATGAAAGTTTTGGTTGCGACGGATGCCTGGCGTCCACAGGTCAACGGTGTGGTGCGAACTTTGGGCTCACTGGCGCGGGCGGCCGCGAAGCTCGGCGTTGAGATCGATTTTCTGTCTCCGGAGGGGTTCTGGACGTTTCCGGTTCCGACCTACCCCGGCCTTCGGCTCGCGGTTCCGCGCCGCAAGCGCATTGCCGAGCGCATCGAAGCGGCAAGACCGGATGCAATCCATGTCGCCACCGAGGGACCAATCGGCCATGCCGTGCGGGCCTATTGCATCAGACAAGACCGCCCGTTCACCACGAGCTACACGACGCGATTTCCCGAATATATTTCGGCGCGGTCGCCAATCCCCCAAGAATGGATCTACAACGCGCTGCGGCGCTTCCACGCTGCGGCTGCGGTTACAATGGTGGCAACGCCGTCGCTGACGACCGAGCTGTCGGAGCGCGGTTTCACCAACCTCGGCATGTGGACACGCGGCGTCGATGTCGATCTGTTTCGCCCCGATCGCGCCATCGATCTCGATTTTCCACGGCCGATCTTCATGACCGTCGGACGCGTCGCAGTCGAAAAAAATCTTCCGGCTTTCCTGTCGCTCGATTTGCCGGGCACCAAGGTCATCATCGGCGCCGGACCGCAGGAAGGGGAGCTCAAGCGCCGGTTTCCCGCCGCAAAATTCCTCGGCCAGCTGGATAACGGAATTCTTGCTGCCCATCTTGCGGCCGCCGACGTGTTTGTTTTTCCAAGCCGCACCGATACTTTCGGTGTGGTGCAGCTCGAAGCGCTTGCCAGCGGCGTTCCCATCGCCGCCTATCCAGTCACCGGGCCGAAGGACGTGATCGGCGATAATCCGATCGGCGTGTTGAACGAGGATCTGCGCACGGCATGCATGCAGGCGCTTTGGATTTCCCGCGAGTCATGCCGTGAATTCGCGCTGGGCTATTCCTGGGAAAACAGCGCGCGGCAGTTCATCGCCCATGCCCGAAAAGTTGCGCTGGGCGCCTGCGACGCCGAGATGCGAGCCCCGATCTCCGAAACAGAGCCTAACCCCGCTGGACAATCGCTGGTCCCGAGTTGCAACACAAAGGTGACGCATGAACACTCAGCCTGAGACCGATTTGGATAGTCAAACGGTCACTAAAGCCTATGCCCGGTGGGCGCCAGTTTACGATCTGGTATTTGGCGCCGTGTTCGATCGCGGCCGGCAAGCGGCGATCGCTGCCGCCGAACGTGTCGGCGGCCGCATCCTCGAAGTCGGAGTCGGCACCGGAATTTCGCTGCCGCATTACTCAAAAGATTGCCGAATATGCGGCGTGGATATTTCCGCGCCGATGTTGCGCAAGGCCGAGGAGCGCGTTGCCGAGTTCGGCCTGAGCAATGTTGAAGGGCTCTGGGTGATGGATGCGGAGCGTCTGTCGTTTCCCGACAACTCATTTGACGTTGTCGTGGCGCAATATGTCATCACCACCGTGCCGAACCCGGAAGCGACCCTCGACGAGTTTGCCCGCGTGCTCAAGCCGGGCGGAGAAATCGTCCTCGTCAGCCGCGTTGGCGCCGAGGCGGGCTTGCGGCGCTCGCTGGAACATTGGTTTCAGCCGGCGGCCCGCAAACTTGGCTGGCGCACGGAATTTTCCTTCGCCCGCTATACGCGTTGGGCCGGGCAGGCAGCCGGCATGCGGCTTATCGAGCGTCGCGCGATGCCGCCGCTCGGGCATTTTTGCCTGATCCGGTTTGGCAAGGATGGTGGCACCGAACACGCCGATGACACCGAGCCGGTCCGCGCCGCCGGCTGACGAGCCAATTCCCGTCACCAAATCCTCTCGCCGGCGGTCACGTAACCGTCATAACGGATTTGTGTCACGGCGCCTTCGGACTTTCTGTCACGAGGGCTTCACCGAATCGCCATACCCAGGCCGGACGGTTGCACGACGGGGACAAGCACATGGAAAAATTTCGCGAGGCCTTGCGCACTCAGCGCTGGGACGATCATCGCTACTACCACCACAGCCGGATAAACCAGTCGCTGCACTTCGTCAGTGCGCTAAGCTTCTTGTTCTCCTATGTGATGATTTTCAAGGACCCGGCAGTCTCCGCGCTGACCGGGTGGATGGTGGCGATGACGAGCCGGCAGACCGGGCATTTCTTCTTCGAACCCAAGGATTACGACGTCGTCAATAACGCCACCCACGAATACAAGGAAGAGATCAAGGTCGGTTACAATCTGCGCCGCAAGGTCGTTCTCCTCACTGTCTGGGCGCTGTCGCCGATAGTGCTTTATTTCAGCCCAAGCTTTTTCGGTGTGTTCACCCCGGCGGCTGGCACCAGAGGATTCATCGACCACGTTGCGATGATCTGGCTCGTTCTGGGAATCGGCGGTGTGATATTCCGCACCGTTCACTTGTTCATCATCAAGGACGTCCAGACCGGGTTGGTTTGGGCGACCAAGATACTGACCGATCCGTTTCACGACATTAAAATTTATCACAAGGCTCCGCTCGCGTTGCTGCGCGGCGAGCTGATTGATCCCGAGATCGGCCTGCATCATTGGGACGAAGAAGAAGAGACCGAAGAGCTCCCAGAACTGCCGCGTACCAGCTAGCCGCAGAGTCCGGCTTGGCGCGAATAGACCGATGCTATTAACGCAGGCCCAACGGGAGCAATCGGCGCATCACCATTTCCTTCAAGACGGTCCGCTTGATCGTCTTATTAGTGGCCGCCGGATCATCCCACCACCAGCCGTCCGCTTTCATGGCCTTAGTCGCGGCGATGAAACGATCGGCGACCGCAACGAAATCGGTTTCCGTGTAGTTGAGGCTGAAAGCCAGCCGGCCAGTGCCGGTCCAGGTCAAGAGCAGTCCTTGGGCGCGCAGATAGTATTGCAGCATCCAGTTGTAGCGCGATGGCGTGGTGTAGCAGACGGTCCAGATCGACGACAGGTTCGCGACCTCGACCGGCAACCGTTCGGCGGCAAGCCGCCGATTGAGCGTTCTCGCCCGTTCGTTCCAAACCTCGTCCAAGTCGCGGTACAGCGTGGCCGCCTCGGCAGTCTGCAGAAAGCGCAAGAACTCGTTCATGGCCGCCATGACGTAAGGGTGCGAATTGAACGTTCCGCGGGCGAAGCAAATATCGCCCGGGCGGTCATCGCGGAAGCGCTTCATCAAGCGGCTCGAACCACAGACTACGCCGATGGGCAATCCGCCGCCGAGCGTCTTGCCGTAGGTGACGAGATCGGCCCGGACACCGAAATAGTCTTGCGCGCCGCCTTTGGCGAGCCGGAAACCGACAAAGACTTCGTCGAAGATCAAAACGATGTTGCGTTCGGTACAAACCGCGCGCAACCGCTTGAGCCATTCGGCATAAGCTTCCCGGTCGAAATGCGCCGCCCGCGCGCTGTCGATGAGCGCCGAATCGGTCGCATCCGACGCATTGACGTGGAACGCCTGGAGAGGATTGACCAGGACGCAGGCGATATTGCGCCGCGTGCGCAGGACACGCAGCGTCCTTTCGGACATTTCGGTGAGCGTATAGGTTTCGTG
Organism: Xanthobacteraceae bacterium; assembly: GCA_049796395.1. GTDB lineage: Bacteria > Pseudomonadota > Alphaproteobacteria > Rhizobiales > Xanthobacteraceae > BOG-931. Next base: position 8,436 of record JBARER010000300.1, on the reverse strand, counting down.
CGCCGGCACCGGGTTGCCGATGCCCGGCTGCACGTCGCCCCACCAGCCATGATAGGCGCCGCAGAAGCGCACCAGATGCGATCGTTTGGTGTGGTAGCGGGCAAGCCGCACCGCCTGCATGACGGCCTCGGTGCCGGACATGTGGAACGAGACCTCATCGAGACCGGAAATCTCCTTCAGGATCCTGGTATTCTCGATAATCACCGGATGGTACGGACCGAGCACCGGGCCGAGATTGCGCACACGCGCAATGCCGCGATCGATCGCCGCCTTGTAGAAATCGTAGCCCAACACGTTGATGCCATACGATCCGCTCAGATCGTAGAACCGGTTGCCGTCGAGATCGGTCAGCGTCACGCCGTCCGACGATTGGACGAAAGCCGTAGACGGCAGGTCCGTGCCGACCTTCTGACGGTATTGGAACGGCACCCGATAGGTGTCGGTGAATTTCAAATCCGGGATGTCTTCGCTTGCTTCCGCGGTGTGCCTGATGGTTTCGGCAAAGCGCGTCTTGTAGAGCGTGGCAAGCCGCTCGAAGCCGGCACGGCGCAGGGCGGCGACATCCGCCGGCGCCCCGTCGGAACAGAAGAACCGGTCATCGCCATAATCGTAGAACGGCACAAAACCGGCAAGGCGGCGCGCCATACGCGAATGCCCGCCAAGCGATTTGTGTTTGGCTTGCGACAGTTCGAGCCGCTTCTTCAAAGTGGCGACCGATGTCGCCACCGCGGCGGCACCAAGACCGTAAAAAGCGAGACTCAGCGAGCCCATCGAATCGCGGTGTAGCGCGGAGATTTAACAGTTCCATGACGATGAGGTCTCAAGTCCTTCGGATTCTGGCGCAGGAGGATGTCAACTTCCTGCTCACCAACCGCATTCCACGTCGGTTGGCCACCCAATTCATCGGCTGGTTCAGCCGGATCGAACGTCCTCTCGTTTGCCGGTTATCGATCGCGATTTGGCGACTGTTTTCAGATCTCGATCTCAGCGACGCCAAAAAGGCGGAGTTTCGCAGTCTGCACGACTGCTTCACTCGGGAGCTTAAGGAGGGCGCGCGGCCGATCGTCCACGCTGCGGATATCATCGTCAGCCCATGCGACGCGATTGTCGGCGCCTGTGGCACGATTTCCGGGACCGAGGCCTATCAAGCCAAAGGATTTCCCTACACCTTGCAGGACTTGCTATGCGATCCGAATCTGGTGGCGGCGCATCGCAACGGCCGTTACGTGACGTTACGGCTGACATCGAGCATGTATCACCGCTTCCATGCGCCATATGACGGCCAGCTCGATCGCGTGATCTATGTCTCGGGCGACACCTGGAACGTCAATCCGATCGCACTGAAGCGAATCGAGCGGCTATTCTGCAAGAATGAACGAGCGATATTGCCGCTCAAGCTGGCCCCAGGCGGCGAGCCAGTGACGCTGGTTGCAGTCGCGGCAATTCTGGTCGCCAGCATTCGTCTGCGATGTCTGGATCGTGCGTTAAATCGCCGTTATCGCGGACAGAGCATCATTGACTGCAATAGCCAATTTCGAAAGGGCGACGAACTCGGCTGGTTCGAGCATGGCTCGACAATAATCGTGTTCGCTCCGGACGGCTTTAGGCTCTGCGACAATGTCCATGAAGGGGCATCAATCAGGGTGGGCCAGCCGCTGATGCGGCTGGCGTGATCTCAAGCGTTCTTGAGCTCCGCCGCCTTGGCATCGTCAAGCTCCCTCGCGCGTTGGCACGCCGGCCGGCTGCTCACTCGTTGCCAATACTGCTCGAAGGCAGGGCGCTTCTCGATGGTTCCGAACATCATGCCGAAGCCGAGTTGCGAGCCGACCACAAGATCGGCTGCAGTGAAAGTGTCGCCCGCCAGATAGTCAGTGTGCGACAGCTCGGCCTCGAGCACACTCATAACTTGCGCGATATTGCCGTAGCCGATCATGCGCTCGCGGTCCGGCGGCACGACGAAACCCAGAGCCTTGTTGCTGACCGCATACTCGACCGGTCCAGCCGTGAAAAACAGCCAACGGTAATAAGGCGCGCGCAATTTATGTCCTGGTGGCGGCGCCAAACGAGCGGTGGGAAAAGCGTCGGCGAGATAGGTGCAGATTGCAGCCGTCTCGGTTACTACCATGTCGCCGTGCCGTAAGGTCGGCACCTTGCCCATCGGATTGATCGCGAGATAGGCCGGCGTCTTCATCGTTGACGCGTAATCGATCACCTCGACCTTGTAAGGCTGGCCGATTTCCTCGAGCATCCAGCGGGCGATGCGGCCGCGCGACTGGGGATTGGTGTAGAGAACAAGCTCGTCGGCCATGGCGTGCTCCTGTGCATCCGCTGCCGATATGGTGCAATGGCGCCAATGCGTCAATCGGGGGCTCGAAACCGATAGCCTATGCCGGTTTCGGTAAGAACGTATTGCGGCCGCTCCGGATCGGCTTCGATTTTTTGCCGCAGCTGCCGGACATAGACCCGCAGATACTGAGCATCGGTCAGGTCGTCCCATAATTCGCCGAGCAAAAATTTGTGAGTCAGAACCTTGCCGGCATGCTGGACCAGGACGCGCAGCAACTCGTACTCCTTCGGCGAGAGTTTGACCTCTTTGTCGCCGACTTTGACGATGCGGCGAACGAGATCGACGGACAGATCGCCGACACGGAAGATCGGCCGCTCGCCCTGCGTTTGCAGCTGGTGACGCAGCGCCGCGCGCATCCGCGCCAGCAATTCGTCCATGCCGAACGGCTTTGTCACATAATCGTCGGCCCCGTAATCGAGCGCCTGCACTTTGCCGGCCTCGTCGCCTCGGCTTGACAGCACGACGATCGGGACGTTTTCATTGCGGGAACGTATCGTGCGCAAAAGCTCGTGGCCCTGCACGTCCGGCAAACCCAAGTCGAGAATAATCAGGTCTGGGGACTGGCCCAGCAATTCGAGCGCCGTCTTACCGTTGGGCGCTTCAAGCGTCTGATAGCCCTGCGCGGCAAGACCCATGCGCAAGAGCTTGCGAATCGGCGGCTCATCGTCGACCACCAATACGCGGAGCGGAGCGGCGGTCATGCGGCAGTATCCAGGCGCTGAGTTCCGTGCGGTATCGGCAGCGCGACGGTGAACATCGCGCCCGGACGCTCGGAGCGGTTGGCGGCAACGATGGTGCCATGCATGGCCTCGACGAAGCCGCGCGAAATGGCGAGACCGAGCCCGGTGCCGGCGCGGACTTGGTCAGCCTTCTGCGCCCGGTAGAACTTGTCGAAGATATGCTCGAGATCGGGTGCCGGAATGCCGTTGCCTTCGTCGAGCACGCGCAAATACACGGCGTCGCTGGTCTGCCAGCCCTGAATGCGGATGATCGTTTCAGGCGGCGCGTATTTGGCGGCATTGTCGAGCAGATTGAACAGCACCTGCTCGAACAGCACGGCGTCAAGTTGCAGCATCGGCAAATCCGGCGCTAGTTCTAATTCGATCTTATGTCGTGACAGAATGCGATTCGCCCGGCGTATCGCGCTGCCGACGATTTCGCCGAGATCGTGCAACGCGAGATTCGGCGTGATGGCGCCGGCTTCGAGCTTGGTCATGTCGAGTAGATTGGCGATGAACCGATTTAGCCTTTCGGACTCGTCGATGATGGTGCCGAGAAGCTCGGTTTTTTCACCGGCCGACAGGTTGTCGGCTAGATCGCGCAGCGTGCCGGCCGAGCCGAGCACGGCCGCAAGCGGCGTCTTCAGGTCGTGCGAGATTGAGGTGAGCAGTGCCGAGCGCAGACGCTCGGTCTCGGCGGCGCGCTCGACACGATCCATTTCCTCGACCAGCTTCACGCGCTCGATGGCCAGCGCCCCCTGATCGCCCAGCGCATCGAGTAACCGCCGCTGATCGGGCGTCAGCAACGGACCCGGCTTGTCGCTGTCGATGCCCATGACGCCGATGGCGCCGCGTCCGGTATACATCGGCAGGAAGAGGCGCTTGGCGCCGGGCAATGTATCGGAGCCGCGGCCTGCGACCCGGTTGTTTGCCCAGGCCCATTTGGCCGCGGCGATGTCGGCATCGTCGAGAATGTCTTCGGGCGGATAGCCCGCCTTCACAGCGATCGATCCGGCTTCGGGCAACAGTAAGACGACCCGTACGTTCATCATCAGCGCTGTCTGATAGGCCGTGGCCCACAAAACATCGTCGAGCGTGCCGGCGCCGGCGAGCTTGCGGCTGAACGCGTAGAGCGACTCCGTGGTGCGGGCCCGTTCCGCGGTCGCGACCGCCTGAGTGCGGACCCGCGCCGCAACGCTGGACACGATGACCGCGACCAGCGTGAAAAAGCCGAATGCAGTCACATTGTGCGGATCGGCAATGGTAAAGGTATAGATCGGCGGCAGGAAAAAGAAATTGTAAGCAAGCGCCGAGACTAGGCTCGCGAACAGAGACGGCCACAGGCCGAAGCGAACGGCAACGGCCACGACCGCAGTGAGAAACACGAGATCGCTATTAGTGGGACCGATGGTGGCGCCGATCAACTCGGCAATACCGAGCGCGGCGGCGACGGCCACCAAAGCGGCGCCATAAGGGCGCAGATCGAATCCGTGGTCTTGCTCGGCCGACCGTGTCGACTTTCTCGGGATTGGCTGGCCGCCGACGGTATCGCCAGCGATGACATGCACGCTGATATTGCCCGAGCGGCGTACCAGTTCGTGCACTACCGAGCCGTGCACGATCTCGAACCAGCGGTTGCGGGCGGATTTGCCGATGATGATCTGCGTGACGTTATTTGCCAGCGAATAGTTGATCACGTCGTCGGCGATGCGGCGGTCGCTCGCCGGGAGCGTCACGGCCTCGCCGCCAAGCGCCTCGACGAGCCGCAGCGTGTCGGCAATGCGGTCGCGCTCTTCTTCGGTGAGCTGCAGGGCGCGGCGACCCTCGATATAAAGCGCCATCCACGGCCCATGCAGGCGGTCGGCGAGCCGCTTGGCGTAACGCACCAGTCCTGCTGAGCGTGCATCTTCGCTGATGCAGACCAGGATACGCTCGCCGGCCGCCCACGGGCCTTGGATCGCATGCGCTTGCATCTCGGAGAGCAGTTGCTCATCGACCCGCTCGGCGGTGCGGCGTAGCGCCAGTTCGCGCAGCGCCGTGAGGTTGGCGGGCGAGAAGAAATGCTCGAGCGCGCGCTCGGCCTGTTTCGGAACGTAGACCTTGCCTTCCTTGAGGCGCTGGATCAGGTCGGCCGGCGTCAGATCGACAAGCTCGACGGCATCGGCGCGGTCGAATACGGCGTCCGGCACGGTCTCGCGCACCCGCACATGCGTGATCTGGGCGACGACGTCGTTGAGACTTTCGATGTGTTGAATATTCACCGTCGTATACACGTCAATGCCGCAGCTCATCAGCTCTTCGACGTCGAGATAGCGCTTCGGGTGGCGGCTGCCCTCGACATTGGTATGGGCCAATTCGTCGACGAGCACGATCTGCGGCCGGCGCGCGATGATGGCGTCGAGATCCATCTCGGTGAGCGATTGACCCTTGTAATCGATGCGCTTGCGCGGGATCGCTTCGAGGCCGGCTACCAGCGCCTCGGTCTCGCGGCGGCTATGAGTCTCGACGACGCCGATGACGACGTCGTAGCCGTCTTTCTTGCGCGCGTGCGCCTGCTGCAGCATTTCGTAGGTCTTGCCGACGCCAGGGGCGGCGCCGACGAAAATTCGCAGCTTGCCGACGCGCCCCTCTTCACGCCGCGCCGCTGCGAGCAACGCTTCCGGGGAGGGTCTATTTTCGGTATCGCGCCTCTGCTCCGCCATCGCCGATGGGTCTCAAGCTATAGGCGCCCTTGACATTATCCGGCGGTCAACCGGTCGAGCGCAAGATTGAGCAATAAGACGTTGACCCGTGGCTCGCCCAAAAGGCCGAGGAAGCGCCCTTCGATATTGTCGTCGACAAGCTTGCGGACGCGATCTTCCGGCAGATTACGGGCCTTGGCAATACGGGGTACCTGGAAAAGGGCGCCGTCCGGCGAAATGTTCGGATCAAGCCCGCTCGCCGAAGTCGTGACCAGGTCGGCTGAAACCGGCGTCGACGGATTCTCTTTTTGCAGCTTGGCCATGTCGCCCTTGACGCGGTCGATGAGCGCCTTGTTGGACGGCCCGAGATTCGATCCCCCCGAATTGTCGGCGTTGTAGGGCGCGGGCACAGTCTTGGTCGGATCCTTGGGATCCGGCGCAGTGGTTGCCGACAGACGCCCATGGAAATATTTGTCGCTGTCGAACTCCTGTCCGATCAACTCCGAGCCAACGACCGTGCCGTTACGCTCGATCATGCTGCCGTTCGCCTGGTACGGGAAAAGAACTTGGGCGATGCCGGTCATTGCCAGTGGATAGGCGAGGCCGGTAATCAATGTGAGAGCGACAAGGACGATGATCGCCGGACGGATTTCGCGCAACATGACGTGTCTCCTTAAACCAGGTGCAAGGCGGTGACGACGACGTCGATCGCCTTGATGCCGACGAACGGAATGATCACGCCGCCGACGCCGTAGACCCAAAGATTGCGGCGCAGCAGCGCGGCGGCGCCGATCGGACGGTAGCGCACGCCTTTGAGCGACAGCGGAATGAGCGCGATGATGATCAGCGCGTTGAAGATGATCGCCGACAAAATCGCGCTCTCCGGCGTCTGCAGCTTCATGATATTCAACGCCTGCAATTGCGGATAGAAGGCGACGAACATCGCCGGGATGATGGCGAAATACTTGGCCACGTCGTTGGCGATCGAGAAGGTGGTCAGCGCGCCACGAGTCATCAGCAATTGTTTGCCGATTTCGACGATTTCGATGAGCTTGGTCGGGTTGGAGTCGAGATCGACCATGTTGCCGGCTTCGCGCGCCGCCTGCGTGCCGGTGTTCATCGCCACGCCGACGTCTGCCTGCGCGAGCGCCGGCGCGTCGTTGGTGCCGTCGCCGCACATGGCGACCAGCTTGCCTTTGGCTTGCTCGTTGCGAATGAGCCGCAGCTTCTCCTCGGGCGTTGCTTGGGCGAGGAAATCGTCGACGCCAGCTTCCGCCGCGATCGCGGCGGCCGTCATCGGGTTGTCGCCGGTAATCATCACGGTGCGGATGCCCATGCGGCGCAATTCAGCGAAACGCTCACGGATGCCGCCTTTGACAATGTCTTTTAGGTGAACGACGCCGAGTAGGCGGCCGTCCTTGGCGACCGCAAGCGGCGTGCCGCCGGCTTTTGCGATGGTGTCGGCGATCGCGGTGATTTCGTGGTCGGTCTCGCCGCTCACGCCCGGCCGCAGGGCCTGCACGGCTTCGCCGCTGCCGAGTGCGACCGGCGATCCATTGAGGAAATTCAAGATGGCATCCACTGCGCCTTTGCGGACCCAAGACGAACCGATTTCAACACCACTCATCCGCGTCTGCGCGGAGAATGGGATGAAGCTGGCCTGTAGTTCATGCAGATCGCGGCCGCGAATGCCGTATTTCTCCTTGGCCAGTACGACGATTGAGCGCCCCTCGGGGGTCTCATCGGCAAGCGACGCAAGCTGGGCGGCGTCCGCCAGTTCCTGCTCGGTCACCCCGCGCACCGGCTTGAATTCAGTCGCCTGTCGATTGCCGAGCGTGATGGTGCCGGTCTTGTCCAGAAGGAGCGTGTCGACGTCGCCGGCCGCCTCAACGGCGCGGCCCGACATTGCCAGCACGTTGAAGCGTACCAGCCGGTCCATGCCGGCGATGCCGATGGCGGACAGCAGCGCGCCGATCGTGGTCGGGATCAGGGTGACGAACAAAGCCACCAGGATCACGACCGAGATAACACTGCCAGCGTAGTACACGTAGCTCGGGATCGTCGCCGTTGCGAAGACGAAGATGATGGTCAGGCCGACCAGAAGAATGTTCAGCGCGATCTCGTTCGGTGTCTTTTGCCGCTCGGCGCCCTCGACAAGACGAATCATGCGATCGAGAAAGGTCGAGCCGGGTGCCGCGGTAATGCGGACGCGAATCCAGTCTGACAGCACTTGGGTACCGCCGGTCACCGCAGAGCGGTCGCCGCCCGATTCACGGATGACGGGCGCCGATTCGCCGGTGATGGCCGCTTCATTGACCGAGGCCATGCCCTCGATGACCTCGCCGTCCGACGGAATCATGTCACCGGCCTCGACCAAGACGATGTCGTCGACTTTGAGGCCGGTCGACGGCACCAGCCTGAAGTTCTTGGTGTCGCCGGCAGCGATCAGAAGCTTGGCCTGCGTTTCGGTACGCTGCCGGCGCAACGTGTCGGCTTGCGCCTTGCCGCGGCCTTCGGCGACGGCTTCGGCGAAGTTGGCGAACAGCACCGTGAACCACAGCCACAGAATGATCTGGAACTCGAACGCGATGTGGCCCCCGCCCACCACGAGGTCGCGAACCAGAATGACCGTCGTCAAGGTCGTCACCACCTCCAACACGAACATGACGGGATTCTTCATGAGCGTGCG
>JBARER010000299.1:0-23092 GCA_049796395.1 Xanthobacteraceae bacterium | reverse complement strand
CCGGCAGCACACCCGGCCGCAACGCTTCAATCGTGGCAGCGCCGCCGGTGGTCGCCGCGCGCGTCGCTTCGCGGTGCAGCGCCGTCTTAAGCGCCTGCACGATCAGCGCGCGGACCAGGCCGGCATTGCGAAAACGCACTTCGGCCTTGGCCGGATGCACATTGACGTCGACTTCCCGCGCGTCGAGCGTCACGAACAAGGCCACCAGCGGATGGCGGTCGCGCGGCAGATAATCGGCGTAAGCGGCGCGCACCGCGCCGACCAGAAGCTTGTCGCGCACCGGGCGGCCGTTGACGAACAGATATTGCCCGAGCGCGTTCGCCCGCGTCAGCGTCGGCAGCGCGGCGAAACCTTCGATGGCGACGCCGTCGCGCTCGGCAGCGATCTCGACCGCGTTGGCGCGAAATTCGGCGCCGAGCACGTCGCCGAGCCTCGCGAGCCGTCCGGCCGCCCCCGGGAGCGCCGCGGCATAAGTGACCGGAGCGCGCTCCTCGCCGGCGAGCGAGAAGGCGACGTCCGGCCGGCTCATGGCAAGGCGGCGCACCACCTCGCGCACCGCTTCCGCTTCGGTGCGATCGAGTTTTAAGAATTTCAGCCGCGCCGGCGTGGCGTAGAACAGATCGTGCACTTCGGCCCGGGTGCCTTGCGACAGCGCCGCGGGCTTCACGTCCGACTTCACTCCGGCATCGACCTCGATGGTCCAGGCATGCGGCTCGCCGGCATGCCTACTGGCGATCAACAGCCGCGCCACGGCGCCAATCGACGGTAGCGCTTCGCCGCGGAATCCCAGCGTGCGGATCGAGACGAGATCGTCGTCGGCAAGCTTCGAAGTGGCGTGGCGCTCGACCGCGAGCGCAAGATCGACCCGCGTCATGCCCTCGCCGTCGTCGGTGACGCGGATGTGCCGCCGCCCGCCGCCGTCGGTGAAGACTTCGATGCGGTGAGCGCCGGCATCGAGCGCGTTCTCGGCCAATTCCTTGACCACGCTCGCCGGGCGCTCAACCACCTCACCGGCGGCGATACGGTTGACGAGGCTTTCGGAAAGCTGGCGGATGGGCATGAGGCGGAGTCGAATGTCCGATTCGGCGGCAAATTGGCCCACAAATTAGCCCGGATTGAGTATCGGTGAAATCCAGGGCAAAACCTGCCGGAATTCGGGAAGCGGGGCGGCAGTGGAGTAGGCCATGGCCAACGTCGTGCTTATCGCCTTTGGCGTGATCGCCATCGTCATCGGCGCAGTGCCTTATATCGTCCAATTCCGCCAGGGGCTGCGCGCCGACGCCAGCAAGAAATGGCCGAGCGCCTCCGGCACCATCACGTCCTCGGCGCTCGAACGGTTGCCCGATCGCAAGTGGCGTTACCGCGCAGCGCTGCAGTACCGCTATCGGGCCGGCGGCAAGGACTACCAATCGAGCCGTGTGTTCTGGGGCGGCAACGAGGGCCGCGAAAAGCATATGGCTTCGGTAGTCGAGACCTATCCCGCCGGCGCCAAAGTGCGGGTGTTCTACAATCCCAACGACCCGGCCGAAGCGGTGCTCGATCCCATTCAGAACACCGGCTCGCGGCAGATGGTTCTCTACGCCATGGCGATGGCAACGCTGGGTCTGTTTTCGCTGACCGGCGGTCTTTACGCGATGTTCCGCTGATCGCCTCGCGCAGCAGGACGTCAATCGAATGACGGTTTCGCCCGCCGCAGCCGCTTGATGCCGCCACGGCGCTTCTTGCCCTCGATGCGGCGTTCGCGCGACCCGGCCGTCGGCCTGGTCGCCCGCCGCTTGATGGGTGCGATTGCGGCGCGGCGGATCAACTCGATGAGGCGATCGAGCGCGTCCTGCCGGTTGCGCCCCTGCATGCGGTGGCGCTGCGCAGTAATGATCAAGACGCCGTCGTGGGTGAGCCGCGATCCGGCGAGCCGCTCCAGCCGCGTACGCACGTCGGCCGGCAAAGACGGCGAATGGCGCACGTCGAAGCGTAACTGAACCGCGGTCGACAACTTATTGACGTTTTGACCGCCCGGCCCCGAGGCGCGAATGAATTCTTCGCTGATCTCGTGATCGTCGAGGCTGATCTTTTCGGTGACGCGGATCATGGCGCGGCACGTTAAAGCATGATCCGGAAAAGTGGAAACCGGTTTTCCGAAAAGATCATGCTTCAGCAAACAACTGGATCACGCTTCAGCGTAATTCCGAATTTGCCGACAGCGGCAATGCCCGGGCCGGCGGCCCCGCCGACCGACCAGGGCCGGGCTGATCGGCCGCGGCATTGGCCGTCGCCACCCCTTGCGGCTCGCCGACCATGGTGACCAACAGGCCATTGCCGAGCAGACGCTTGGCGACGCGCCGGGCATCGGCGAGCGTCACCGCGCCGATCATCGCCGAACGCTTCTGGAAATAATCGATGCCGAGACGGTCACGCTGCAATTGCACCAGCATTGCCGCGATCTTGCTCGATGTGTCGAGGCTCAGCGCAAACGAGCTGGTGATATAGCTTTTGGCCTCGGCGAGCTCCGCGGCCGTCGGCCCGTCTTCGGCGAAACGGCGGATTTCCTTTTGGATGAGACTGACAGTTTCGCCGGCGCGGTCCGCGCGCGTCGCGGTGCCGCCGAGGAACACCGCGGAATGGTCGAGCCAGACGAGACTATTGGACACCGAATAGGCCAAGCCGCGCTTCTCGCGCACTTCCTGATAAAGGCGCGAATCCGACGATCCGCTGCCGAGGATATGATTGACCAGATAGGCCGCCATGAAGTCGGGGTCCTGGCGGGCAATACCCGGCCCGCCGAAATCGACCACGGTTTGCGGCACGTCGAGGCGGACATCGATGTCGCGGCCAAGCCCCTGCGGCATGACATTGGCGACCGGAATTAGATCGGGTTTGGCCGGCAATGCTCCGAATACCTGATCAAGCAGCAGCTTCAACGTCTCCGGATCGATGTCTCCGACCACGGCGATCTTGAGATTCTGCCGCGCCAGCACGCGATGGGTGTAGGACTTCAGGTCGGCGACGGTGATTTTCGGCAGCGTCTCCTGCGTGCCACTCACCGGCCGGCCGTAAGGATGACCCGCGAAAGCGGTTTCCCACCAGCGCCGGCTAGCGATATCGCCCGGGCTGGTCGTCGCCCGGCGCAGCATCGCCATGATCTGGGCCCGATTGAGCTCGACGTCGGCGCTATCGAAGCGCGGCGCCGTCAGCGCCAGACGCAACAAGTCGAAGGCTTCGTCACGATTCTGGGTCAGCGTGCGCATCGAGCCGCCCAGGCTGTCGCGGCCGGCATAAAAGTTCAGCTCGATGGCGTTGCGTTCGAGCCGATCGGTAAAAGCTTTGGAGTCCAGCTTGCCGGCACCTTCATCAAGCAGCGAGGCGACCAGATTTGCGGTACCGGTTTTGCCCTCCGGGTCCTGAACGGAGCCGCCTTCAAACGCAAAATCGATGGCGATCAGCGGCACTGCAGGCTCTTGCACCAGCCAGGCTTCGATGCCGCCCGCCGAGGTGACCCGCTGGATCGTCGTCGCCCGCGCTGGCGGCGTCGCCACGGCGAGGACCAAAGCGATTGCCGCCGCAGGCAGCAAGCCGGTCGAGCGCAGGCGCGCAAAAGCGTTCACGAGTGGCTCTCCTGAGCTGTGAGGCTTTGGACCAGATAGCCGGTCACCGAGCGGCGGCGATCGAGCCAACTGCGGGCGGCCTGTTGGACGGCGTCGGCCGTCACCGCCCGGATGCGGTCCGGCCAGCCGCGAACCTGATCGACGGTTTGGCCCGTCGCCAGCGCCGAGCCGTACCACCGCGCCAAAGTGGCTTGATTGTCCTCGGCGTAGACTGCGTCCGCGATCAGCCGGGTCTTGGCGCGGTCGAGCTCATCCGCGGTAATGCCATGATCGATCACACCGTTGATGACGTCGTCGAGGCCAGCCTCGACCTGATGCAGCGACACGCCCGGCTTCGGCATGCCGTAAACGCCAAACTCGGCGTAATCGACGGCGGTTCCCGAATAGGTCGCGCCGGCATTGAGCGCGATGCCTTGGTCGACAACCAGGGTCCGATACAGCCGGCAGTTCTCGCCGCTGCCGAGCACGTTGGCGAGAACATCGAGTGCCTCGCTCTCGCCAGGCTTGGCGGTAGTCTCCGACGGCACCAGATACTCGCGGCTGATGCTGGGTTCTTCCACTCGGGGATCGGCCAGCGTGACGGTGCGCGGCGCGTCCTGCGCCGGCTCCATCGGCCGCTGCCGCAGATTGGTCGGAGCGCGGTCGGCAACCTTGCCGTAGGTCACCTCGGCGTCGGCCTTGACCTCGTCCGGCGTAACATCGCCGGCGACGACGACGATGGCATTGTTCGGCGAATAGAAGCGGCGGTAAAACGCCAGCGCGTCGTCACGATCGAGCTTTTCGATCTCGTGCCGCCAGCCGATCACCGGCCGGCCGTAGGGATGGTTCAGATAGAGCGCCGCATCCATCTGCTCGTTCAACCGCGCCGCCGGATTGTTGGCGATACGCATATATTGCTCTTCCAGCACGACCTGCAGCTCGGGCTTGACCACATCGTCGCTCAACACCAATCCCGTCATCCGGTCGGCTTCGAGCGCCATCATTTCTTTGAGATGCTCGCGCGGCACGCGCTCATAGAAGCCGGTGTAGTCACTGGCGGTAAACGCGTTTTCCTGCCCACCGATTTCGGCGACGTCCTGCTCGAATGCGGCGCCCGGATTGTTGGCGGTCCCCTTGAACATCAGATGTTCGAGGAAATGCGCCAGCCCGGATTTTCCCGGCGTCTCGTCGGCGGCGCCGACCTTGTACCAGACCATATGCGTGACCACCGGCGCCCGGTGATCCTGCACGACCACGACCTGAAGGCCGTTCGACAATGTGAAACTAGCAACCGCCGGTCCGTCAACGGCCGGCGCCGCGAGAGCGGCGGGCGCGGCGCCGATATGGGCAAGAACGAGCGCAAGAACGAGCGACATAATTTTCGACAACAGTCACCTCCGCGAGCAAGCTCGCCGAACCGGCCCGACATTACGCTTGAGACTGGGGGATCCTTCGCCGAGCGCGGATCCACATGCTGTTATGACCGAACTGACGGCGATCACCCCCGCTGCGACCGCTTCGCCGTTATCGCACCGGCTCCATGCGCTCGCCGAGTGTCGGCGGCTTATAGACTTTTCGCTCCGGCACGATGCCGTAGGGCTGGTTCGGCGATGGCGTCTGATAGCCGGGCGGCGGGTCCGACAGGCTGACGCGCGGCGGCTCGCCGGTAAAGGTGCCGTAGTCTTCCTGCTTGAGCCAGTCGAAGTTCAGAATGCCGGATTTATGTTCGCCGCGCTCGGACGCGGAACTCTGGTCATTGGTGCCGGGCGCGTTGATCGCACTGACGTTGAGCTCGCCAGGGCGCAGCGGCCGGGACGACTCGACGACGTTGTCGGGATGCGGAGTGACCCCATTGTCCTGCTTCGCCGCGGCGCGCGCCTTGATCTCCGGATCGACCGGCCAGTTGGGGGCCGGCGGTCCATTGGACAAAACCGGCGGCGGCAAATCCCGCGTCGGCGGCACGACCAGCGGCGAACGCTCGCTGTAATTGATGCCGTATTGCGGAGCAAAAGGGTTGTGCAGACCGAGCGTGTTCAGAAATTTGTCGGTGAACGACTCTTGGGAAGCAACATCGTCGTCGCCGGCGCGGGCAGCCGAGAGGCTGCCGCACAGCGCGAGTCCAGCGACCGCGCCGCAAAGCGCGACGCGCAACGCTATGATCCGGCGGCCATTACGGTCGCCCATCACCCGGCCAGCTATCCGATCCTGCGGCATGCCCTCACCCGACGTGCCTGCATCAAACGCCGATGCACAACCTGCGATGATCACGCAATCCCGCGCGATCAATCACACAACCCACGCGGCAGTTTTATAAGCCCGATCAGGGCGCTTTTACGGCGACCTGACCCATTAAGGATTCATACAATAATCCGATGACCCCGGCAACAATGGCCACATCGGCCAGATTGAACACGTACCAGCGGAAACTGAAGCCGGTTGTCTCGACGTGGAACAGCACAAAATCCATGACTCCGGGCCAATGCAGCCGGTCGATGCCGTTGCCGACCGCGCCGCCGATAATCAGCCCAAGCGCCGCGGCGGTAAGCCGCGATGGCGCTCGCGTCAGCCAGACCCAAAGGAAAATAACGGCCGCAAGCCTGAAGGCGAACAGCGCCCATGTGCCGATTATACCCTGCTGCTGGAGAAGGCCGTAGCTGATGCCGGTATTCCACGTCAGCACCAGATCGAAAAACCGCATCACCGGCACCGCTCCGCGGCCGGCAAGGCCGAAATCGTCAAGCAGCCAAAACTTCGCCGCCTGGTCGGCAACGCAGGCGAGAGCTGCGATAGCGAGACCGAAACCGCTCAGCCGGCCCCACAGATAGCTATCGGCCGGCTCATCCTGCACCGCGTCCGCCATGTCCGACCTGCCCTGCTTTATTCGGCCGCTTTGCGCATGGTTTCCCACTCACGCAAGGCCTGCGCGTCGCGCGGAGTCACGTCGGGGAATTGTGGATCGAGCCCGACCGCCGGCGAGATTTTCCAGGACCGCGCGCATTTCTTGCCCTGCGCCAGTTCCGGCACGACGGCGACGCCGGGAACATCCGGCAGGCGGAACGCATCCGGCGGGCCGTCGCCTTCGACCAAAGCCGCGCCCGAGGTAATGCAGAGCTCGGCGAGATCGGCGTCGGCCACGGCGGCGAACAACTCGGCGTCGGCGATATGGATAAGCGGATGCGCTTCGAGCGACGAGCCGATGCGCTTGCCGGCGCGCTCGAGCTCCAGCGCGCCGGTCACGACGCGCCGCACATTGCGCAATTTGCGCCATTTCTCCGCCAGCGCGTCATCGCGCCACGATGCCGCGATCGGCGGAAATTGCTCGAGATGCACCGAGACGGCAGCGGGGTCGCGCGCCAGCCAGGCTTCCTCGGCGGTAAAGCACAGCATCGGCGCCAGCCAGCACACCGTGGCGCGGAACAGTTGATCGAGCACCGTGAGACAGGCCTTGCGGGTCGTCGACGAATAGGGATCGCAATACAACGCGTCCTTGCGGATATCGAAATAGAACGCCGACAGATCGACGGTCATGAACGCGTTGAGCGTGGCAAAGATGCGCTTGTAGTCGAAATCGGCGTAAGCCTGCCGGATCAGCGGATCGAGCTCAGCCACCCGGTGCAGCATCAGCCGCTCGAGCTCCGGCATTTTTTCCACGGCGACGCGGTCGGCCTCCTCGTAGTGCGCGAGATTGCCGAGCATCCAGCGCAGCGTGTTGCGCAGCTTGCGATAGGTATCGACCGTGGTTTTGAGGATTTCCGGTCCGATGCGCAGATCGTCGGCATAATCGGCGGCGCACACCCACATGCGCAGGATGTCGGCGCCGGCCTGTTTGATGACGTCCTGCGGCGCGGTTACGTTGCCGAGCGACTTCGACATTTTGCGCCCGTTCTCGTCGAGCACGAAGCCATGGGTGAGCACGATGTCGAACGGCGCGCGACCGCGCGTACCGCAGCTTTCGAGGAGCGACGATTGAAACCAGCCGCGGTGCTGGTCGGAGCCTTCCAGGTACATCACCGCTTCGTCACCGCCGTCCGCCTTGCGCTTGACATAAGCGAGCGCCGGAAAGGCCTGCGGGTCCTCCAGCACGAAAGCGTGCGTCGAGCCGGAATCGAACCAGACGTCGAGAATATCGTCGACTTTCTGCCAGCCGTCATTGGCGAGCCTGCCGAGAAAGCGCTCGCGCGCGCTGGGCGCGTACCAAGCATCGGCGCCTTCATCCTCGAAGGCTTCGATGATGGCGACGTTCACTTCGGGATCGTTGAGGATGTCGACCGAACCGTCCGGCTTCTCCTTGATGAACAGCGCGATCGGCACACCCCAGGCGCGCTGCCGCGAGATCACCCAGTCCGGGCGGCTTTCGATCATGCCGTTGATGCGATTTTCGCCGGCCGCCGGCACCCAGCGCGTCGCCTCGATTGCGGTCAGCGCACGGTGGCGCAGCGTGTCATGATGCTTGTCGATGCCCGTGGCCCTGGCCACCCCCAGAGCGTCATCAATGGGAACATCCATCGCAATGAACCATTGCGGAGTGTTGCGGAAGATCACCGGCTTTTTGGAGCGCCAGGAATGCGGGTATTGATGCTTGAGGCGTCCGCGCGCGATCAGCATACCGACGTCGGTCAAAGCCTTGATCACCGCCTCGTTGGCGTCGCCCTTTTCACCTTTTTCGGTGAGGACGCGCTTGCCTTCAAACCCAGGGGCATATTCGGTAAGCCGACCGTCGGCATCAACCGTATAAGGTATCCAGAGATCGATATGGCGTGCCGCTAATTTTGATGCGTTAGCAGTCCAAATCTCAAAGTCATCTCGCCCGTGGCCGGGCGCAGTATGTACAAAACCTGTACCGGCATCGTCCGTAACGTGATCTCCGCCTAGAAGCGGCACAGAAAATCCATAACGAGCGTCGAAATTGGCGAGAGGATGGACGCACTCCCCCACCCCCAATGTTTCGGCCGATACAGCGCACACTCTGCGATAGGCAAGCACCCTCGCCTGTCGCATGACATCGATGGCAAGTTTATCGGCGAGTAACAGCCTGTCACCGCGCTTTGCCCAATTGCCGCTAGGCGCGTCGGTTACTTCGTACAGCCCGTATTCAATTTTAGGCGAAAAACTGATCGCGCGATTCCCCGGGATTGTCCACGGCGTGGTGGTCCAAATTACAATCGACGGCCGATGTTCGCCGAGGAGACTATTCCAATTAGCGTGGTGCGGATCGGAAGCAGCCCCACTTGTCACAACGTGTTGAATCGGAAACTTCACCCACACCGTGTCACTGACGTAATCCTCGTACTCGACCTCGGCCTCGGCCAGCGCGGTCTTCTCCACCACCGACCACATCACCGGCTTTGAGCCGCGGTAGAGCGTGCCGTTGGTGGCGAACTTCATCAGTTCGCGCGCTATTTGCGCCTCCGCAAACGGCTCCATGGTGGTGTAGGGGTGCGCCCAGTCGCCGGTGACGCCGAGCCGGATGAATTCGTCGCGCTGCACCTCGATCCAGCGCTCGGCGAAAGCCCGGCATTCGCGGCGGAATGCCACCAAGGCTGCCGGATTTGAAAAATCCGGTTTCGGCTTGCCCTTGGCGCGATAATTCTCCTCCTCGATCTTCCATTCGATCGGCAGGCCGTGACAGTCCCAACCCGGCACGTAATTGGAGTCATGGCCGAGCATCTGCTGACTGCGCGTCACTACATCCTTGAGGATCTTGTTGAGCGCATGGCCGATATGGATGTTGCCGTTGGCATAGGGCGGCCCGTCGTGCAACACGAAGCGCGGCTTGCCCTTTGCCGACGCACGCAGCCGGCCATAAAGATCGATCTTCTGCCAGCGCGCCAGAAACTCCGGCTCCTTCTGCGGCAGGCCGGCGCGCATCGGGAAGTCGGTCTTCGGCAGAAACAGCGTTTGCGAATAGTCGCGCGCTTTGGTTGGGCTCTCATTCATGGCCGCGCCTTCTAACACAAGCCGGGTGCAATGCGGAAAGCCCCCATTTGCGGCCAAGAACTGGCGCTAGGCCGGCCCCCGGGAACGCCGTCGCGAAATAGACGTTGATTCGGCGATATTTAGATATTTAGCGGGTTGTTGCGGGATGTCGGAGGGCATGTGGACTATATCCAGGCCAAACGCGAAGTCCGCCACGCGCTGGTAATCAGCGACCCGACACCCGTCGGCAACGTGCAAAACATGTGGGGATCGGTAGGCCAAGTGGCGACCGTCGGCATTTTCCTGCTGCTATTCGGCGCCTTCCTTTACCTCGGCCGCGCCATTCTATTGCCGGTGCTCGCCGCCGCGGTCATCGCGCTCACTTTGGCTCCGCTCATCAAGACCCTGGCGCGAGCCGGAATTTCTCCCTGGATCACCGGCCTGTTCATCCTGCTGATCGGGTTCGGCGCCATGAGCCTTCTTGGCATGGCCTTGGCCGGCCCGGTGAGCAACTGGATCGCCCAGGCGCCGCAAATCGGCGCCGCCATCCAGCAGAAGCTTTCGGTGCTCGATCAGCCGCTCGCGGCTCTGCACCAGCTCGAAGGCGCACTGTTCGGCAACGCCAATACGCAAATGAACATCAGCGCGCCCAGCGTGGTGTTGCCGGTGGTCGCTTTCCTTACCCCGGCCGCCGGCGAGGTACTGCTGTTCTTCGTGACGCTGTATTTCTTTCTGATCGGTCAGACCGAACTGCGCAATCAGGCGGTCAACATGTTCGCCAGCCGCGATTCCAAGCTGCGATTTCTGAAAATCATGCACGACATCGAGCGCAACCTCGCCGGCTATCTCACCGTCGTGACGATCATCAATGCCGCGGTCGGCGTCATCGTCGCCGTCGGCGCCTGGCTCATCGGCTTGCCCAACCCGGTGATCTTCGGCCTGTTGGCGGCCCTGTTGAATTACGTGCCCTATCTTGGTCCGGCGGTGATGGTGGTGGTCATGTTCGGCGTCGGGTTGGTCAGCTTTGCGTCGCTCAGCCACGCCTTTATCGCGCCGCTCGGATTTATTGCCGTCACCACGACGGAAGGCCACTTCGTCACGCCGACCATCGTCGGCCGGCGGCTCACGCTCAATCCGCTATTGGTGTTTCTGGCGCTCGCCTTCTGGACCTGGATGTGGGGACCGTTCGGCGCGCTCTTGGCCGCGCCGCTGTCGATCGTCGCGCTGGTCGTTTTCAATCATCTCGTTCCGGCCGAGGAGGTCAAACTCCCTGACTGAATTGAGCCTTTTCGCCTTTGATTTTTGTCAATGGAACTTTCCCGAACGTTAGGTCATTATCCGGGCAATCCATCAGTTTTATTCGAGGGAGTCCACGCATGGCCGGCGCATCCACGATTTCACCCGAAATGCGCGATATGACGCGCGACACCGCCGAGCAGGCCCGCGAAGGCGTGCGCGAGGCCAGCAAAGCTGCATCCGACGCGTCGGGCAATATCCAGAAAGATCTGCAGGCGCTACGTGACGAGTTTGGCCGGCTGGCCGAACAGATGGCCGATATTCTCGCCAACCGTGGCGGCGCGGCCTGGCAGCGTGCCCGCGCCAGTGTCGACGACGTCGTCGCCGACGCCCAGGACCGCGGTCGCGAGGCGGTAGGCGCGGTGCGCGAGGTATCCGACAATTTTGTCGAAGCGCTCGACGATTCGATCAAGACCAGGCCCTATGCCACGCTCGCGGTCGTCGCCGGGCTCGCGTTTTTGTTCGGAGCGACTTGGCGCCGATAGATTCGGCGCCGACAGATTTGGCGCCGATAATCCAGCACCGCTTGGATCCTCCGATGCTTAACACTTTGACACGCGAGATCACGCTGGCGATCCAGGCCAGAAGCGGCGCCAGTGCGGCCGTTGTCGTCTGGCTCGCCATCGCGGCCATGGCGGCGTTTATGGCTTTCGCGTTTCTGTGTGTCGGCGGCTACGCCTGGTTTGCGGTCAAATTCGGTGATGTGTTTGCGGGCCTGATCATGGCCGGCATTTTTGCCGCGATTGCGTTGATAGGTTTGCTGATGACCGCGCTGGTCCGCCGCGGCGTCCGCGAGCGCGCCATCCTCGCCCGCGCCGCCAAAGCGCATTCGCCGTCCTGGCTGCTCGATCCGAAACTCCTCGGCGTCGCCGTCGAGGCCGGCCGCAGCGTCGGTTGGCAGCGCCTGATACCGGTGGCGCTCTTGGGCGTCCTGGCGGCGCAGTGGGCGCGCGATTACCGCAATCAAGGGCGGCAGAAAGACTCCGACGGCGCATAATCCTTTCGGAAAACCCGGGACCAACCTCGGATCGAGTCCGAGACCGGGCATTTTCCAGATCATGCGCTAAATCGGCGGGAACGCCCCGCTCGCCTGCGCGAGCGCCTGACGCGCGCGGCGCGAGTCATCGTGCATCTGCCGGACCAATTCGTCTGCCGAGGCGAATGTCGCCTCGTCGCGAATGAAGGCGATGAACGCGACGTCGATTGTGTCGTCGTAGAGATCGCCGGAAAAATCGAACAGGAACGTTTCGAGTAGAACGATGCCGGCGTCGAACATCGGTCGCCGGCCGAAATTCGCGACGCCGTCATAGTGGCGGCCGCGCCAGCCGACGCGCACTGCATAGATGCCGTGGCGCAGGCCGCAGGCCGGATCGGGCACCAGATTCGCGGTCGGGAAACCCAGTTCGCGGCCGCGCTTGTCGCCGTGAACCACCCGACCGGAGATAAACCAGGGGTAGCCGAGTAACTCTTCGGCCTCGGCGAGGCGGCCGGCCGCCAGGGCCTCGCGGATCGGCTGCGACGAGACCGGACGGCCCCGATCCTGCAAAGGCGGCACCACGTCAACGGTAAAACCCCGTTTAGCGCCTTCGGCCGCCAGAAACTCCGGCGCACCGGCGCGATTGGCGCCGAAGTGAAAGTTAAAGCCGATCGCCGCGCCGCACACGGCGAAGCGCTCGACCAGGATGCGGGCAACGAACGCTTCCGCCGTAAGCTGCGCCAGCGCCTCGTCGAAAGTGAGCACAATCGCGCCGTCGAGCCCGGTGGCGGCCAGCAGGCGTAATTTGGCGGTTTCGTCGGTCAGACGAAACAGCGGCTCGCCGGGATTAAAGAAGGTACGCGGATGCGGCTCGAAGGTCAGCGCCGCCGCCGGACGCCCAAGCGCCGCCGCCCGCTGTTGCGCCGCGCCGATGACCGCCTTGTGACCGCGGTGCACGCCGTCGAAATTGCCGATAGCGACCACGGCGCCGCGCAGCCCGCCATCCGACGCAAAATCGCGCACGAGGCTGAAATTCTTCGCCGCCATCGTCCTAAGATCGTTAACAACCGGTTACGGAACGATCCCGGAGTGGTGCCGTCGCCTCAACCGTAAAGTCAAGGGACTGCCCAGCCTCAGCGGTTAACCGCGCGTTCAAAAACCCCATGTAGTTTGCGGGGACCGTGGATGGAATGGCCGGGCGGATATCGCTCGGGCCGGTTCGCCAGATACGACAAGTCCTCGCGCGCTAAAACGCGCCAGATTCGCGCCGGTCGCGCACTAAGGAGCAGAGCGATGGCGCTCGATCCGAAAATGTCAGTGCTTGTGGTCGACGACTACAGCACTATGGTGCGCATCATCCGCAATCTTTTGCGGCAAATCGGCTTCGTCGATATCGACGATGCCCCGGATGGCAGCATTGCGCTCGAAAAGATGAGCTGCAAGCGCTACGGATTGGTCATCTCGGACTGGAATATGGAGCCGATGACCGGCTACGACCTGTTGCGCCGCGTGCGCGCCACGCCGGACATCGATGCGACCCCGTTCATCATGGTGACGGCCGAATCCAAGACCGAGAACGTGATCGCGGCAAGAAAGGCCGGCGTGAACAATTACATTGTCAAGCCGTTCAACGCGCAGACACTGAAGGCCAAGATCGAGGCGGTTTTCGCTCCAAAGCAGGAATTTGCCTCGGTGGTCGATCAGACCAACGCCGCCACGTTTGTCGGCGCCCGGACGCCGCGCAGCGCCTAACACCCAACTCGCAACGCGAAGTCTCACCAGACCAGCGCGCGCATCACCGCCTTCGGCGCCACGGCTGCGGCGGCGAAAATCGCGTTAAGTGCCGCCATGTCCAGCGCCTCGCGCGAACCGTATTCCTCGGCATGAATGCCGGAGGTGACGAACATATAATCGAGGCCGAAAGCGTCGGCGCCCTTCAGATCGGTGCGCACCGAATCGCCGATCGCCAGCACGCGGCGGCGTGCCGGCGCGATCCCACTTCGCAGGGCCGCGGCTGTCAGCAGTGCGGCATCGTAGATCGGCGCATGCGGCTTGCCGCAGTAAAGCACCTCGCCACCCAGCGCCGCATAGGCGTCGGCCAAGGCGCCGGCGCAATAAACCAGCGTATCGCCACGTTCGACGACCATGTCGGGATTGGCGCAAACCATGAACAGCGAACGCGCACGCATCGCCGCCAGCATGTCGCGATAGCTGGCCGGGGTTTCGGTGGTGTCGTCGAACAGCCCGGAGCAGACCACGTAGTCGGCAGCTTCGAGAGCGGCAAACGTCACGTCGAGGCCGGCAAAGATCGAAAGGTCGCGCTGCGGGCCGAGATGAAAGACAGTCTGCGGCAACCGCGAAGCGACGATGCCGCGGGTGACGTCGCCGGAACTCGTGATGGCGCCATAGGCGTCGCGCGGCACGCCGAGCCGGTCGAGGATGCGCGCCACCGCTTCGCCCGCGCGCGGCGCGTTGGTGATCAGGATCGCGGTGCCCCCCCGGTCGCGAAACCGCAATAGCGCGTCGCAGGCGGCCGGAAAGGCGGCAAGTCCGTTGTGAATGACGCCCCAGACGTCGCACAGCAGCACGTCATAGTCTCGCGCCAGGGGCTCGAAATTTTCGATGAATGGCGTCATCACTACGTTATTGGCAGAAGAAGGGACAAGCGACAGCGGAGCAGCAGCCTGATGGCCTGTCGCTATCGCGCCTCGCCCTGACCGGCAAGGGGTCTAGCTGCGCCGCATGCCGGCGCGCGCCAGCTGGCCAAGATTGCCGGTGCCGGGCGCCTCGCCGGCCCTCGGTGCGGCGATGTCCCTGCCGGCCTCCTGCGGATCGCCGGCAATGCCCTGCAAAGCCTCGGCCCGCACTGGACGCGGCGGCGAGAAAAGAAAGCCTTGGCCGAACCGCACATCGTAATCGAGGAGATCGACCACCGTGGCCTCGTTCTCGATACGCTCGGCGATCAGATCGATGCCGAAGCGACCGAGCAGGTCGGAGAAATCCGCGGGGTGGATGTCGGTCGAAACCACGCTGATCCGGTTGAACAACAGCGCTGCCGGCGCCTTGACGAAGCGAAAGCCGCGTTCGTTCAATTCGCGGGCGTTGACGCGCAGATCGGTGAGATTGTCCATCGAGAAACGAAAGCCGCGCTCGGCCAGCGCGGCGAGGCTCTCATGCTCGATCGGTCCCATCGCGCGTGCCGCGCTCTGGGTGAATTCAAGGACCAGCGAGGGCGCGATGGCGCGGTTGGCCTCCAGAAATTCGAGGAATTTCGGAAAGCCTGAATCGGTCAGCGTGGCGCCCGAGACGTTGCAGAACAGGCCGATCTCACGATTCTTCAGAAGAAGCCGCCGCACCACCTGCACGCAACGCATCGCCAAGAGATGGTCGAGCTTCGGCATCAGCATGCCGGCTTCGGCATAGGGCAGGAAGTCGGCGGCCGCGACCAGATCGCCATTGTCGGCCTTCAGCCGCGACAAGGCCTCGTAATAGCGCACTTTGCGCTGCGGCAGCGTCACCACCGGCTGCAAGAAGAGGTCGATCCTGCCGGCGTCGATGGCCTTGGATATCGCGGTAATAATGCCATCGCGGTCGAGCCCCGCGAAGGCCGCGATTTTCGGCTCGGCAGCAGCGGCCGGCACCGCAGCCTCGGCCACCGGCGCTGCAATCGTCGACGCCGGTGCCACCGCGGAAACAGTGCCGTTCATCGCCGAAGCCGGCGAGGCGGCAATCTGGACCGGCAGCGTCCGCTCGGCAGCCAGCGCCGCCTCGTGCGCCGCCACCGAGTCGGCAATCTGCTTGACCAGCGTCGACAGTTCTTCGATCTCGGCGGCAAGCGGCTGGGCGGTGGCGAGCGCGCGATCGATCACCGTATCGACCTTGCCCTCCGTCGCGTTCAGCCGGCGGCCGAACTCGGCCAATTGGCGGGCCAGATCGCCCGACCCGCGCGCCAAGGCGGCGATTTGATTGCTCGCTTCCTGCCGGTCATGCTTGCGTGCGGCAATGGTATTGTAAACCGCCAGCGCCGTGAGGACGCCAAGCGTCACCAACGCCGACTCGGCGCCGGTGAAACCGAAACGCAAATAGACCACGACGCCGATCGAACCGGCGATAAGCACCATGCAGGCCGCAATAAAGATGGCGCTGATGCGCACCATGCCGCTCTGTCCCCTGCTTCCGGTGGAAGCGATTCGCGCCTGTGACGGAGCAGTGTCCACAAGCCATCGGCAGCCGCAAGTCTGCCGCCGCGAGTCTTCCGCCGCAAGTCTGCCCCTATGGATAGCTAACCCTTTGCGATGATTTTATAACGTTAAATCTGGCGAGCGTCTGACAATGGTGGATTCAGTCCCTGCCGCGGTTGAGCTTTCGGCCCCGATGGCCGCGCCAAGCGGCGGTTTGATCGGCTGGGTGGAGCGACGGCCACAAGCGGCGTTCGCCTGGTTCCTGGCCTTGCATTTCGCGGTCTGGACCGCACTGCCGACGCTGCTTTATGCCAATTTGCCGCTCGATCTGATCGAGGCCGTCACCTATGGCCGGGAGTGGCCACTCGGTTCCGACAAATTGCCGCCGCTGCCCTGGTGGCTGGTCGAGATCATGTACCGCAGCTTCGGTATCGACGGCGCCTATTACGCCTTGGCGCAGCTCGTCGTCGTCATCGCCTTCGCGCTGGTCTTCGCCACGTCGCGCCGGCTTGTCGGGACAACCGGCGCGCTGGTCGCGGTGCTTGTCATCGATGGCCTGCATTATTTCCAATATACGGCGGTAAAATTCAATCACGACGTCATTCAACTGCCGTTCTGGGCACTGGCCGGCTTTAGCTTTCACGCCGCGCTCAAGCGCGACCGGCTCGGTTACTGGCTATTGCTCGGCGTCGCCTTCGGCGGCGCGCTATGGGCCAAATATTTCGTGGTCGTGCTGGCGGCGCCCTATGCGCTATTCTTGTTGTTGGACCGCCGGGCCCGGCACGCTTTGGCGACGCCCGGGCCATGGCTGGCGCTCGGCCTAGCGCTTCTCATCGCGCTGCCGCACGTCATCTGGCTGTTTCAGAACGATTTCATTCCATTCACCTACGCCGAGCATCGCGCCGCGCCGGTGCGCGGCTGGTTCGACCACATCGTGCATCCGGCATTCTTCGCGGTCAGCCAGGCTTTCTTCCTGCTGCCGACGTTCTTCATCGCCGGTGCCTTGCTGTGGCCTCGTCAGAAAGCCAAGGGCGACATCGCCGCCGACGCCTTCGACCGCCGCATCGTCACGCTGCTGGCGTTCGGGCCGGCCTTAGCGACGATCGCGCTTGGCGTTGTCAGCGGCCGCGGCGCCATCGCCATGTGGGGTTATCCGCTCTGGCTTTATCTCGGACTATGGATCGTGATGACGGTGCGGCCGTTGTTTGACCGCGATCGCATCGCGCGTGTCGGCGCGGCATGGGCGGTTGTCTTTAGTCTGTTCGCGCTCGTCTTCCTGATCAACTACACCGTGCTGCCGCGGTTCGATCACCGTTATTACGCCGAGTTTTATCCGGGCGATAAGCTCGGCCAGATTCTGACGCAGCGCTTCCGTGCCGCGACCGGAAAACCGCTGCGCTACGTCATCGGCTCGATGTGGGATGGCGGCAACCTCGCCCATTACTCGCCGGATCAGCCACATGTCCTGATCGACGGCGAGCCGGCGCGTGCGCCGTGGGTCAACATGGCCGATCTGCGCAAGGACGGCGCCGTCGTGGTATGGACGCAGAGCGATCCGAAAGTGGTGCCGCCGCAACTCGCCGTGGTGGCGCCCGGCGCCGAGCCCGGGCCGCCTTTCGACCTGCCGATGCGCCGTGGCGCAGGCGCCGTGCATGTCGGCTGGGCGATCTTAAAGCCGCAATAATTGTTTCCAGCGCGAGGTGGAGCGTCGCCGCGATCGCGCATGACGGAACTACGCCGCCGCCTGGATCGCCCGCCCGACCTTCTCGACAATCTCGCCGATCTGCGCCTCGCCGACGACGAGCGGCGGCGATAGTGCGATCGTCTCGCCGGCGATGCGGATCAAAACACCTTCGTCGGCAAAAGCCCGCTCCATCGCCTGATAGGCGCGCAACCCCGGCGAGCCGGGACGCGAGGCGAGATCGATAGCTGCGGCGAGCCCCACGGCGCGGATATCGAGCACGCCGGGACGATCTTTAAGCGTCATCACAGCGTCGGCCCACTTGCCTTCCAGAGCCTTGGCGCGCTCGAACAGGCTTTCGTCGCGATAAAGATCGAGCGCGGCGAGCCCGGCCGCGCAAGCAAGCGGATGCGCAGAATAGGTATAGCCATGAAATAATTCGATGACGTGCTCGGGCCCGCGCATGAAGGCCTCGTAAATGCCGTCGCGCACGATCACGCCGGCCATCGGCACCGCACCCGAGGTCACGCCCTTGGCAAAGACGATCATATCCGGGGTCACGCCGTAGCGCTCGGCGGCAAAGGCGTAGCCGAGACGGCCGAAGCCGGTGATCACCTCGTCGAATATCAAGAGGAGACCGTGCCGGTCGCAGAGCGCACGCAGCTTTTGCAGATAGCCCTTGGGCGGCGGTAAGACACCGGTCGAGCCGGCCATCGGCTCGACAATGACGGCGGCGATGGTCGAGGCATCGTGCAGCGCGACGATGCGATCGAGTTCGTCGGCCAGATGCGCGCCCCACTCCGGCTCGCCCTTGGTGAAGGCCTGGTGCTCGCGGCTATACGTCGACGGCAGATGGTCGACGCCGGCGAGCAGCGTGCCGAACATTTTGCGGTTGGCGACGATGCCGCCGACCGAAATGCCGCCGAAGCCGACCCCATGATAGCCGCGCTCGCGGCCGATGAGCCGCGTGCGTGCGCCCTCGCCGCGCACGTTATGATAAGCGAGCGCGATCTTGAGCGCGGTATCGACGCCTTCCGAGCCGGAATTGCAGAAGAACACGCGGTTGAGGTCGGCCGGCGCCAGGGCCGCAATCCGGCTGGCGAGTTCGAAACTCTTCGGATGGGCGAACTGGAAGGCCGGCGAATAGTCGAGTTCCCCGGCCTGACGCGAAATGGCGGCCACGATCGGATCGCGGCAATGCCCGGCATTGCTGCACCACAACCCGGCGGTGCCATCGAGCACGGCGCGGCCGTCGGGCGTGTAGTAGTGCATGTCCTTGGCGCGCACGAACAGCCGCGGCGCGCTCTTGAACGCGCGATTGGGCGTAAACGGCACCCAATAGGATTGGAGGTCGTTGGGAACGGGGACGCTTGCCGGCATGTTTTTCTCCCGGCGAAGCCGGTCCTCCTCAAGCATCAGCCTATCGCTTGCCGCTCAATGGCGCGACTGCTACCACCGCGCCACTCCAAAGGTTACGATGCATGGCCGACAAATCGGAAAAATCCAATAAGCTCAAGGCGCGGTTGCCGCGCGGCCTCACCGACCGCACGCCGGGCGAGATCGCGGCAACGCGGGTCATGATCGACAAGATTCGCGCGGTCTACGAGCTCTACGGTTTCGAGGCTGTAGAGACGCCGGCGATTGAATATACTGACGCGCTCGGCAAATTCCTGCCCGACCAGGACCGGCCCAACGAAGGCGTGTTCTCGTTCCTCGACGACGACGAGCAATGGCTGTCGCTGCGCTATGATCTGACCGCGCCGCTTGCCCGCTACGTCGCGGAGAATTTCGACACGCTGCCGAAGCCCTATCGCAGCTACCGCGTCGGCACCGTGTTCCGCAACGAGAAGCCCGGCCCCGGCCGCTTCCGCCAATTCATGCAGTTCGACGCCGACACCGTCGGCTCGTCGTCGCCGGCGTCCGACGCGGAACTGCTGATGATGGCAGCCGACACCATGGAAGCGCTCGGCATTCCCCGCGGCAGTTATCTGGTCAAGGTCAATAATCGCAAGGTGCTCGATGGCGTGCTTGAGGCCATCGGTTTGAATGGCGAGGCCAATGCCGGCAAGCGGCTGACCGTGCTTCGTGCGATCGATAAATTCGATCGGCTGGGACGCCAGGGCGTCGAGCTGTTGTTGACCGAAGGCCGCAGAGACGACAGCGGCGATTTCACCAAAGGCGCCGGCCTCGACGCCAAGCAGGCCCAAAATATCTTGAATTATGTCGAGCTGCGATTTCCGCAGACCGGCGACATCGACACTGTGTTCGACGATTGGAGTAAGAGCCTAAGCCTGAGCTCGACCGGCAAAGACGGCGTCCAGGAGCTCAAGCATATCGCGCGCTTCGTGCGCGCCGGCGGCTATGGCGCCGACCGCATCGCCTTCGAATCGAGCGTCGTCCGCGGCCTCGAATATTACACCGGCCCGGTTTTCGAAGTCGATTTAAGCTTCTCGACCGACGGTGCCGACGGCTCGCCGCGCTTCGGCTCGGTCGGCGGCGGCGGCCGCTATGACGGCCTGGTGTCGCGCTTTCGCAGCGAGCCAGTGCCGGCGACCGGGTTTTCCATCGGCGTGTCGCGGCTTCTCGCTGCGCTCGAATATCTCGGCAAGGTCGATCTGAAAACGGAAGCCGGACCGGTTGTGGTCACGGTCTTCGACAAGGAGCGCATCGCCGATTATCAGAGCATGGTCGCGGCGCTGCGCGCCGCCGGCATCCGCGCCGAGCTCTATCTCGGCTCCGGCAAATTCGGTGCGCAGATGAAATATGCCGACCGTCGCAACTCGCCGTGCGTCGTCATCCAGGGCTCCGATGAAAAAGCCACAGGCGAGGTCACCATCAAGGATCTGATCGTCGGCGCCGAGCTTGCCAGGTTGGAAAAAGGCCGCGACGAACATTTGCAAAAGCAGTCACAGGCGCAAGACGCTGTGCCGCAAGACAAGCTGGTCGAAGCCGTGCGCGGCGTGCTGGCGCGGCACGGGACTGTCCTGAAACCGGCGGCCTCGCCCGAAACCTAGTGCCGCACGAACGGAATTGAATAGACGGTTTTGCCGGCCGAGTTGCGCACGATCATCGTCAAAGCGGGATCGTTGTATCCGCCGGCTTCACGCAATTCGTTTATGATGCGGCGCGCATAAGCGAGCGCGGCTTCGTCGTTCGGCATGAGCGTCCCACCGCGGTCGTCGTGCCGGTCGCCGTACCCTCGAACGTCAAAGTAATACGGGAACATCGGTTCCTCCCGGCAGGCCTTTGTTGGTGGCGAGTCAATGCATACGAAGCAGGCCGGTTCCCGGCATCGCCCGGTTTTTGGGCTGGCTGGGGAATTTTTTGGCGGCTAGGGTGTTCCTGAGGTTGGCACTCCTCGGCAGCGGGCAACAGCCGTGTGCAAAAGTTTAAGACGGCAGGTCTGGCGAAAGCGCATTATCGCGCTCGCCACGGCTTACGTTGTTGCACTGTCGGGCTTGCTCACCAGCTTTGGCGCCGCCCGCGCTGCCGCCGATGGTACGTTCGACCCGCTGGGCGCCATCTGCCACCATTCGCCCAGCGGCCAGCTCGATCCGCTTAGCCGCCATTCCAACGGCAACATCTGCATCGATTGCTGCTGCGTCGGCTGCCTGATGCCGCTGGCCACCTTACCGGTGCCGCCGGTCATCGCCGTACCTTCGCGAGTCACCATAAGCCACCGCCTGGTGCCGCTTGCGTTCATCGCGCTCAGCGGCGTGCGGACTGGAAAATCTCATCGCTCAAGAGCGCCTCCTTACGTCGTGTGACGCATCGCTGCCGTCCGGCGGCCCTTGGCGATTCCACGTTGTAATGGAGATTATCCATGCCTCGCCTCTCATGGTGTTCGCGCGCCGCCGCGTTCGGCTTGCTCTTTCTCTGCCTACACTGCTCATCCGCGCTGGCGCACTGCTTTGTCGGCGCCCGCTTCTTTCCAGCAACGCTCGCGATTGACGACCCTTGTGTCGCCGACGAGTTGTCTCTGCCGACGGTATCGTGGTCGCAAACCGGCGACGTGCCGCCGGCCTCCGAGTGGGATGTCTCGGCGGAATTGTCCAAGCGCATTACCGACGATCTCGGCATTTCGATCGGCGATACCTGGACGCAGATCAGCCCGCCCGGCGGCCCCAAGTTGGCCGGCTTCGCCGATCTCGAAACCACGCTGCAATATCAGCTTATGAAGAACGACGACCACGAATTGGCGATGCTGCTCGGGCTGATTTTCGACTGGGGCGGCACCGGCGCCAGCAATTCCGGTATCGGCACGTCCTACGGCCAGATCACGCCGACATTCTACTTCGGCAAGGGCTTTGGCGATCTTCCCGAAGATGCCGGAGCCCTGCGCGCCTTCGCCGTCACTGGCCAGGTGGGCTACATGTTTCCTACCACGTCATACAACGTGGCGCTGGGCACCTATAATGCACAGGCGCTGGTGTATGGCGGATCGATCCAGTACAGCATGCCTTATCTGAAATCGCAGATTCGCGACTATCAGTTGCCCGATTTCATCAACCACTTGATCCCCATCGTCGAAGCGCAGCTCACGACACCGGCCGCCAACAACTTCGGCAACAGTCCGGTCACCACCGGCACCGTCAATCCCGGAGTGATCTATGTCAGCTCCTATTACCAGGTTGGTCTGGAAGCGCAGATACCAGTCAATCGCGCCAGCGGCACCGGCGTCGGTTTCCTCGGTCAGCTGCATCTTTATCTCGACGACATGTTCCCCAATACCATCGGCCAACCGTTGCTTGGCGGCAGCGGCGCCGCCCCGCGTCAACCGAATTTCTAAGGAGCAATCTCATGCGAACACGCATCACGATAGCAGCTGCGCTATTTCTCGGATTGGCGACGATAGCCGCACGAGCACACGCCTTTCTCGATCATGCCAGCCCGCTTGTGGGCTCGACCGTAAGTGCGGCGCCACACGACGTGTCCTTGTCGTTCACGCAAGAGCTGGAACCGTCGTTCAGCACGGTGCAAGTGACAGGCCCGAACGGCGCGCGCGTCGATGCCGGCAACGCGCAGATCAGCGGCAACACCATGCGCATCGGACTGAAGGCCGCAGGACCCGGGACCTATCACGTGCATTGGCACGCGCTGTCAGTCGACACCCACACCACGCAGGGCAGCTTCACCTTCCACGTCGGCCCGTAACCCGGCGGCCGCTGCCTTGAGCAATCTGCTGTTCTATGCTCGCGCGCTGCAGTTCGCCGCCACTCTCTCGGTGGCGGGCGCAGTGTTCTTCATCGTCTTCATCGCCGAGCCGGCGTTGCGCCGGAGCGTGGCTGATCCGCCGATCGCGGCGGCGCTGCGCAAACGGCTCGCCTTGGTCGCATGGACCAGCCTCATCATCGCTCTGTTATCCGGGGTGCCATGGCTCATCATCGTCGCCGAATCGATGAGCGGCGAACCGCTTGGCGGGCTCTATGCGCAAGGCGTCCTCGGCGCGGTGCTGCTGCAG
>JBARER010000298.1:0-7833 GCA_049796395.1 Xanthobacteraceae bacterium | reverse complement strand
CCCGACGCGCCGTCGGCTCCGGTCGCCGCCACCGTGCCCAAATCCCCAACACCGCCGCCCGCGCCGGACAATGGCGGCGGCGGCGCCGAAGTCGTGCGGCTCGACCGGTTTCGAAAAAAATAAAACGCCCTTCGTGTGATGGATGTCCGTAATCGGACGAGCGGATATTGAGACTGCCCGCGGTCCCATGAAAACCCGCACCGAGACTGACTCCTTCGGCCCTATTCAGGTGCCGGCGGATCATTACTGGGGCGCGCAGACCGAGCGCTCGCGCGGAAATTTCCGTATCGGCGAGGAGCGCATGCCGCGCCCGCTGATTTCTGCGCTGGCGACCGTCAAACGCGCCGCCGCCGAGGTCAACCGTGAGCTCGGCTCGCTCGACGCCGCGCGCGCCAAGGCGATCGTCGAGGCCGCGCAGGAGATCATCGACGGCAAACTTGACGGTGAATTTCCGCTGTCGGTGTGGCAGACCGGCTCCGGCACGCAAACCAACATGAACGTCAACGAGGTGATCGCCAACCGCGCCAATGAGGAGATCACCGGCAAGCGCGGCGTCAAGGAGCCGATTCATCCAAACGACCACGTCAATATGAGCCAGTCGTCGAACGACTGCTTTCCGACGGCCATGCATATCGCGGCGGCGCAGGAGATTACGCACCGGCTCATTCCGGCACTGACGCATCTGCATCAGGCGCTCGATGCCAAAACCAAGGCGTTCCGTTCCATCGTCAAGCTCGGCCGCACCCATACCCAGGATGCGACGCCGCTGACGCTCGGCCAGGAGTTTTCCGGCTACGCAGCTCAAGTCGCTTCCGGCATCGTCCGCGTCAAGCTCGGGCTCAAAGCGCTCTATCCGTTGGCCCAGGGCGGCACCGCGGTCGGCACCGGCCTCAACGCCAAACGCGCCTTCGCCAAGGCTTTCGCCAAGAAAGCTGCGCGCCTGACCGGGCTGCCGTTCGTCAGCGCGCCAAACAAATTTGAGGCGCTGGCCTCGCACGGGGCGATCGTGTTTGCGCACGGCGCGCTCAATGCGCTCGCCGCCGATCTGTTCAAGATAGCCAACGATATCCGCTTTCTCGCCTCCGGACCGCGCTCCGGCTTCGGCGAGCTGATCCTGCCGGAAAACGAGCCGGGCTCATCGATCATGCCCGGCAAGGTCAATCCCACGCAATGCGAGGCGATGACCATGGTGTGCACCAGGGTGTTCGGCAACGACACCACCATCGCCGTGGCGGCGAGCCAGGGTCAGTTCGAGCTCAACGTGTTCAAGCCGGTGATCATCTATGCGATGCTGCAATCGATCCGGCTGTTGGCTGACGCGGCAGTGTCCTTCACCGATCATTGCGTCAGCGGCATCCGCGCCAACGAGCCGCGCATCCGCGAACTGGTCGACAATTCGCTGATGCTGGTGACCGCGCTGGCGCCGGCCATCGGCTACGACAAGGCGGCGCAGATCGCCAAGGCGGCGCACAAAAACGGCACCACGCTCCGCGAGGAGGCGATCCGGCTGGGCTTCGTTTCGGGCAAGGAGTTCGACCGCCTGGTGCGACCCGCTCGCATGACCCATCCTGACGCGTAGGGCCACAACCACGGCGACAATTTTTCGCTGCCTCGTTGCGCTCTGAAGGCGAAGCCTGTTTTTCGGGCGGCCGCTCGATAACGCTTTTGTGTTCGGGCCGCGGGATCATGATCCGTTAACCGGCTACCGGCGTATGAAAGGAAAGGGAAAGGGCGGAATCGGCCTGTCCCGGTCATTTTGCGGTGAATCATGGGTCCAGTCGTCAATCTTCGCGGTGCCCGCAAGCGAGCCAAACGGCTCAAGGCGGAGCAGGACGCGGCCGCCAACCGGCTGACTTATGGCCGGTCCAAGGCGGTACGAAACCTTGAGCGGGCTTCGCGCGACAAAGACCGGAAGGGTCTCGACCACCACCGGATCGAAACGGGAGATGGGCAATGAAATCGCCGGTCGTTAAACGCTCGATCGTCATCGCCGGTCACAAGACCAGCGTCAGCCTCGAAGATGCATTCTGGAAGAGCCTGAAGGATATCGCCGGCGAGCGGCGGATCACGCTGTCGGACCTGGTGGCATCGATCGATACCGAGCGCCGGCACGGCAATCTGTCGTCGGCGATCCGGCTGTTCGTCCTCGATCACTTCCAGGCCAAGAGCAGCGGCGAGGTGCACCTCGCTCCGTCGGCGCCGCGCGACCTCGTGCTCGCGCCGCTGCGCGCGCCGTCGGTCCTGCGCGCCGAATAGAGCGGGATCCGGAAAATGCCTGCCCTCGGACTTGATCCGAGGGTGGATACCGGTTTTCCGAAAAGATCATGCTCCAACAAAGCCGTCAGGCACCGATGATCTTGCCCGGATTAAGAATGCCGAGCGGATCGAACGCGTGCTTGATGGCGCGCATGGCGGCAAGCGCCGGCTCGCCGAGTTCGGCCGAAAGATATTTCATCTTGCCCTGACCGACGCCGTGCTCGCCGGTGCAGGTACCGTCCATCGCCAGCGCGCGCTCGACCAGGCGTTCGAGAAACGCCTCGACGCACGTCATCTCCGCGACGTCGTTCGGGTCGACCAGAATGCCGATATGGAAATTGCCGTCGCCGACGTGACCGACGATCGGGCCGAGCAGCTTGCTTTCGGCGATATCGCGCTGCGTCTCGGTCACGCATTCGGCAAGCCGGGAGATCGGCACGCAAACGTCGCTGGCCAGCGCCTTGGCTCCCGGCCGTAATGCGCATTGCGCCCAATAAGCGTCGTGCCGGGCTTGCCATAGCCGCGAGCGGTCCTCGGCCCGCGTCGCCCAGTCGAACGGGCCGCCGCCAAACTCCTTGGCGATGTCGCCGAAACGCTGCGACTGCTCGGCGACGCCGGCCTCCGAGCCGTGGAATTCGACCAGCAGCATCGGCGTTTCCGGCAAACTGAGTTTGGAATAGGCGTTGGAGGCGCGCACCTGCAATTCGTCGAGCAGTTCGATCCGCGCCACCGGAATGCCGGCCTGGATGGTCATGATAGTGGCGTTGCAAGCCGCCTCCACCGAGGGAAACGGGCAGCTGCCGGCGGCAATGGCCTCCGGAATGCCGGCGAGCTTGAGTGTCAATTCGGTGATGATGCCAAGCGTGCCTTCCGAGCCAACCATGAGCCGCGTCAGGTCGTAACCCGCCGCCGACTTCTTGGCGCGCCGCGCCGTGGTCACGCTCTCGCCGCTGGCCAGCACCGCTTTGAGCGCCAGCACATTATCCTTCATGGTGCCGTAGCGCACCGCGTTGGTGCCCGACGCCCGCGTCGCCGCCATGCCGCCGAGCGAGGCGTCGGCGCCGGGATCGATCGGAAAGAACACGCCCTGATCGCGCAAATGCTCGTTGAGCTTTTTGCGCGTCACCCCCGGCTGCACCACGCAATCGAGGTCTTCGGCATGCACCCCGAGCACATTGTTCATGTCGCGGAAATCCAGACAAATGCCGCCGCGCGGCGCATTGACCTGGCCCTCGAGCGAGGTGCCGGTGCCAAAGGCGATCACCGGCACGCGATGCGCGGCGCACAGCCGCACGACGTCCTGCACCTCTTCGGCGGCTTGCGGGAACAGCACCGCGTCGGGCGGCTGGTTGGCGATCCAGGTCGTGGTGTTGCCATGCTGCTCGCGCAACGACGGCGAGGTCGAAAGGCGGTTGCCGTAACGCGCCGCCAGGGCTGCGATCACAATGTCAGCGGCCGTGCGGTCGCTCGGTTTGGTTCGCGTCGGTTCGCTCAGTGCCATTCGGTGTTCTCGTTCAAGCCGGCCATGGCGGGGGCTTTCGATCGAATTCAACGATTGTGCCGCATCAATCGTTCGGCGAAAAGCCGGAAGCCTTCACCGCCGGTGCCCAGAAGTCGGAATCGTCCCTGACGATCTTGGCAAAGGCTTCGGGTGAGGTGCCGGTCGGCTCCAGACCGAACGTCTGCATGCGCGCTTTGACATCGGGCATGTGAACCGCCGCGACCACGGCCTTGTTGATGACCGCCACGACGTCAGGCGGCGTCTTGGCCGGGGCAAACATGCCGTACCAGCCGGAGGCGACCAGATTATAACCGGCCTCGGTGAACGTCGGCACATCGGGCACGAAGGTCGAGCGGACACGGCCGGACGTCGCCAGGATGTGGATACGGCCGGCCTTGTGCATCTGCACCAGGTCGCTGGTCGTCGTGATGATAATGGGGATATGGTCGGCGATCACGTCGGCAAGTCCGGCCGCAGAGCCGTGATAGGGCACGGCGCGCAGATCGATCTTGGCGTCGCGGCCGAGGAGGACGCCGAGGAAATGCGGCAGCGTGCCGGCGCCGGGGATCGCGAAGTTTGCCTCGGTCGGATTGGCCTTCGCCCAGTCGATCAGGTCTTTCAGCGTTTTGACCGGCACCTGCGGCCCGACTGCGATAGCGAAATCGAAGGTCGCGAGCTGGCTGATCGGGGCGAAATCATTGATCGGATCGTAGGTGAGCTTCTTGTAGACGTGCTGATAGACCGATATCGGCGCGATCGGTGTGATCAGCAGCGTGCTGCCGTCCGGCGCCGAATTCTTCACGTCGTTGACGCCAATGCGGCCGTCCGCGCCCAGTCTATTCTCCACGATCACGGTGCGGTTGAGACTGTCATGCATCTTCTGCGCGATCAGCCGCGCCAGCGTGTCCCCCGAGGCGCCCGGGGTAAACGGAAAGACGATGCGAATTGTCT
Organism: Xanthobacteraceae bacterium; assembly: GCA_049796395.1. GTDB lineage: Bacteria > Pseudomonadota > Alphaproteobacteria > Rhizobiales > Xanthobacteraceae > BOG-931. The sequence goes on along the minus strand of JBARER010000298.1, from coordinate 3,125 downwards.
GCGTCGGGAGTTCCGCCCGCAGCGGCAGCACCGCCGCCAGCACGGCTGCGGCCGCAAGCGCTGCGGCCGCAGCCACGGTTCGCATTGCGATACGGTTCATGACGTTCCTCCCGACCGGCTTGATTGTACGTCTTTTAGACTTCAATCGGTGCTGCGATCATAGGCAGTCCATAGTTCGGCGGGAATATCGGATTCGTCCCATACGCCGATGAGGATGCCCCGCCGCGCCGTTTTGCCGCGCGCATTGAGGATTTGCTGATCCGACCGCGTGGTCCGCTGCGACTGGCGCAGGCCCCATTGCGCCAGCGCCGCCTCGAGCCGTTCGCATTCGCCGGTATAGGCCGGATCGGCACCGAGATCGTGCAACTCGTCGGGATCGCTGGCGAGGTCGAACAGCATCGGCCGGAAGCCTATGGCGTGGATCAGCTTCCATCGCTTGTCGGCGATCATGAACAGCCGGGCGTCGGCAGGTGCGACGCCGAGCTTCTGCGCCGCCGGCTGCATCGCATAGTCGTATTCGCTGACGGTGAAGCGCCGCCACGACGACGGGCGCTCGCCGCGCATGAGCGGCAAGAGCGAGCGGCCTTCGAGCCGATGCGCCTGCTGCGCCGGGTCGCCGCCGGCAAGTTGCAGAAACGTCGGCGCCAGATCGATCGCTTCGACCAGATCGTCGCAGACGCTGCCGCGCGTCGCGTCGGCGGCCGGCGAGGGATCGTAGATGATGAGCGGCACCTTCACCGACGGCTCATGGAAGAAGTCCTTGTCGCCGAGCCAGTGGTCGCCGAGATAATCGCCGTGATCGGAGGTGAAGACGATCATCGTGGTGTCAAACAGGCCGGCCGCCGTCATATCGCGGAACAGCACGCCCATCTGATCGTCGATCTGTTTGATCAGGCCCATATAGACCGGGATGACTTCGTCGCGGACTTCGTCGCGCGAGAAGGTCCGGCTGACACGATGATCCATGAACGCGCCGTAGACCGGATGCGGGTCGCGCCGCTCGTCTTCGGCGCGCACCGCGGCGCTCACGTCGTCGGGCCCAAAAAGGGTGTTGTAGGGCGCCGGCGCGATATAGGGCCAATGCGGCTTGATATAGGATAGATGCAAGCACCAGGGTTCGGCGCCGGCCTCGCGCATGAAGTCGAGGCCGCGGCGGGTCATGTACGGCGTCTCGGAATCCTCCTCGCGCACGCGTGCCGGCTTGCGTGCGTGCCGCATCGCCCAACCCGAAGCGAGCCGGTTGCCGTCGCCCTCGGCGGCGTTGGCCCAATCGTGCCAGGGATTGTCGCCGCCATAGCCCTTGTCGTTGAGGAAACGGTTGTAGCGCGGCTGCTGCGCTTCGTAACGGCCGCCGGGTCCGATCGCGTGCAATCCGTCGTCGCGCTCATACGGCTCGAAGCCGCATTCGGACACCCGCACGCCGATGATCGAATTGGCATCGATGCCGAGCCGCGCCATGCCCTCGGTGTCGGCCGCCATGTGCGTCTTGCCGACCAGCGCGGTCCGCATGCCGAGCGGGCGCAGATAGTCGGCCATGGTCAGTTCGCCGACCTTGAGCGGAAAGCCGTTCCATGACGCGCCGTGCGATTGCACGTAGCGCCCGGTATAGGTGCTCATGCGCGAGGCGCCGCAGATCGGCGATTGCACATTGGCGCGGGTAAAGCGCACGCCGCGGGCGGCCAGTCCATCGATGTTCGGCGTCGACAGGCGCGGATGTCCGTAACAGGACAGATAATCCCAGCGCAGCTGGTCGCACATGATGAAAAGAATGTTCTTCGGCTGGTTCGGCACTGGAGGAATCCCGGATCTGACGGCAGACGTGCAAAGGAAAACGTTAGCACAGGGCGGGCGGATTGGAATTGATCCGCCCCGCCTTGTATGCCTTGATCGCATCGTAAAAAGGCGGCCGCCGCAATAACCGATGTCCGATCGTTCCCTTACCGAACCCGTCGTTCCCGCGCCCGAACCCGCAATGCCGACGCCCTTTGTGTCGTCGGTGATGCGGGTCGAGCCGGGCTGGATCGACTACAACGGCCATCTCAACATGGCCTACTATAATGTGCTGTTCGACCGGGCCGTCGACGAGGTCTACGAACTCTTGGGGCTCGGGCTCGCCTACGTCCAGACCACCCGGCACTCGACCTTCACGGCGGAAGTGCATGTGCGCTACCTGCGCGAGCTTCTGGTCGATGCCCCGGTGCGCGTGACATTCCATCTGCTCTGCTTCGACAGAAAGCGCATGCATTATTTCGAGGAGTTGCGGCACGCCGAAGCGGGCTGGCTGTCGGCGACCTCGGAGAACATGGCGCTCAACGTCGACATGGCCGCCAAGAAGGTGGGGCCGTTCCCGGACCACGTCATGCGACGCCTGGCGCGGATGAAGGCCGCACACGACACGCTGCCGGTGCCCGACGGCGTCGGCCGGCGCATCGAAATGCACCCGAAATCCTGAATTTTGGCCGCCGCGGCGTTTATGGTAGAAAACACCAAAGGAATTCTACCATGGGCACACCGCAGCTGAATATCAAGGATGCCGAGGCCACCCGGCTCGCCCGCGAACTCGCTGAACTAACAGGTGAATCCCAGACCGAGGCGGTCCGCCGAGCGCTGCGGGAACGGCTGGAGCGCGAGAAGGCGGACCGCGACGCACACCGCGCGCGCACGGCGGAGGAGAGCCGGCGCGAGTTCGAGCGGGTGTGGCCAGAAATTCAGAAGATTCAAGAGGAGGTGCGTCGCTTGGGTTTTACCGACGCCATGCTTACGGATGACGATCTCTATGATGAGAATGGACTGCCCAAGTGAACGACAGCACCGTCGTTATCGACTCTTCGATAGTCGTCGCCATCTTTAAAATTGAGAACGACGCGCAGCATCTCTTCGAGCAGATTGTTCTGTACAGGCGACGGGTTATTTCGACAGCGACCTGGCTGGAATCCGCCATGGTTTGTGAGAGCGCGGTAAGTCAAAGCGGTGGCTCCGAACGCTTCGAACGAATAATTGCGCGTCTCGGCATCGAAATTGTTCCGTTCTCAGCTCAACAAGCAAAACTCGCGCTCGAAGCCTTCAAGCGCTTCGGCAAAGGCCGCGGCGCGAAGGCGTCATTGAATTTCGGCGACTGTTTCGTC
>JBARER010000297.1:0-4023 GCA_049796395.1 Xanthobacteraceae bacterium | reverse complement strand
GCTCTATATCGCTTGCAACGAAACCTTCGCCAATTGGCAGGCGATTTGGCTGTGTGCTGGCTTCCTCGTGCTCGCCGTCATTCTGGAGCGGGCGCGGGCCGCGCCAGACTGAGAATCAATAAACCGGCAGCGAGCGCCGAGAGATCGGCGTTGTGCAGAACGATGCCGAAACCCGCGGCCGCAAGTGCGACCGTGACCAATACCAGGGACGGCCGCAACACATTGAGCAGGGCGACGATGAGCGCCACGCCGCCGAACACCTGGTGATGGAACAATACGATCGACAGCCGGAACGTGCTGCACAGCCAGGTCTGCAGCCCGGCCTGGCAGGCCAGTTCCATATTGTTGTTCTCGATCGCCATGTAGCGGATGTAGAGCGCCTCACCGACCGCGACGAAAGCGACGATGAGGAGCCAATTGGTCTGGCGCGCGGTGGGTAGAAATAGAGGACGGCGCATTATTGCACTCCAAACCACGGCAGGCCGGATCATGCAACCCGGCGCGGCGTCAGCGTAGCGCGAGATGCTGTCCGTCGAAAATGGTCGGCTGGCAGTAAAGGCCCGCGAGCGTAAGCTGGCTGCAAAGCGCCGCCGCCGCGCCGGGTTGCACGATCGGACCCGCAATCAGCCGCAGTTCGATACGCGTGGTATGTTGGATTTCCTTGACGCTGATGATCGGCTCCAATCCCTCGAAAAATTGCGGATGCGCGGTGCGGATCGCGGCCCAGCGCAGACGCAACGCCTGGATCGTCAGGCCGGAGCCGATATCGATGCCGAACCGCATGTGCGTCGGCGATGGCGCTGCGGTCGCGGCTCTGATGGTGTCCGGTGGCGGCTCGGCCGCAATTTGCGAAAGCGCCGGCACCGAAGCCGACACCGCCGCGGTGGCCGCAACCGAAGGCCCATCGTCGGTGCTGCGGCTTTCGTCGGCGGCCCTAAGCTGTTTGCTGATCGAACCGGTGACATCCTGCACGTCCTGCTCGACGGCAGCAAGCCGCGATTCAATCCGATCGTCGGTCACCGACAGCTGTCGCAGCGTCGCACCAAGGCGCGTGGTCTCGGCCTGAGCATCGAATGGCGCGGCCGCAGCGGGCCTTGGCCGGTGCAAAATCAGCGCGATACGATTTTCGGCCACCTGGCTTTGGCTGGTCAGCACCACGAACAGCAAAGTCGCCGCAGCGGCCGCGCCCCATAATGCCACGCGCTGCAAGCGTTCGATGGTAAAGCGCTTCTTCGGCGCGATTAGCGTCTCCGGACGCACCATACCGGGAAGCGGCGCCGGCGGTGGCGGCGGCCGTTCCGCTCGCAACGCATCGGTGAGATCGGTCATGCGGCGCCCGCCACGGGTCGAATGTACAGGTTCCAAGCAAATTCCAGCCGAATCAACGGTCAGTCGAATCAGTGCTAAAAACCTAGCAGATTCCGCCGTAAGCGGCCTCGTCGGCGCATCGCCGCGGCCGGCGGTGGCCGCCTTCACCGGCTGGAGTCGCGGGCTTTCGGTGCCTGCTCACGTCCGCTAAGACAGCGCCGCGGAGGTTGCAATGGAAAGCCGAACGTCCGGCCGGACCTGTCTTGCGATCGTGCTCGCGGCCGGCGAGGGCACGCGAATGCATTCGGCGCGGCCGAAAGTCATGCACGCGGTCGCCGGGAAAACCATGCTGGCTCATGTGCTCGAGGCGATCGCTAAAACCGGTATTGCCGCGACCGCCGTCGTCATTGGGCCCGGCCAGGACGCGGTGGCCGCAGCAGCCAAGCGCGTCACCCCGGACGCCGCGATTTTCGTGCAGGGCGAACGGCGCGGCACGGCGCACGCCGTGCTCGCGGCAAGGCCGGCCATCGCCGCGGGAGCGGGCGATATTTTGGTTCTTTACGGCGATACCCCGCTGATCCGGCCGCAGACGCTGTCGCGCTTGCGCGCGCCGCTCGCCGACGGCGCAGCGCTTGCCGTGCTCGGCTTCCGTCCGACCGATCCGGCGGGTTACGGGCGCCTGATCGTCGAGGACGGCGAACTCGTCGCGATTCGCGAAGACGCCGACGCCAGCGCCGCCGAGCGCGGCATCGCGCTGTGCAACGGCGGCCTGATGGCGCTTGCCGGCGACAACGCGCTGGCGATCCTCGAACAGGTCGGCGACGACAATCGCAAACATGAATTCTATCTGACCGATGCGGTCGAAATCGCGCGCCGCATGAAGCTGCGCGCGGTTGCGGTCGAAGTCGAGGAGGACGAGGTGCGCGGCATCAACAACAAGGCTCAGTTGGCAGAGGCGGAGGCCGCGACCCAACAGCGGCTGCGGCGCGCGGCGCTGGACGCCGGCGTCACGCTCATTGCGCCGGAGACGGTTTTTCTCTCCGCCGACACCACATTCGGCCGCGACGTGATCGTCGAGCCCTATGTGGTGTTCGGCGAAAAGGTCGCGGTCGAGGACGGCGCCGTCATTCATTCGTTTTCGCATCTTGCCGGAGCGTATGTCGGCAAGGGCGTGTCGGTCGGCCCGTTCGCGCGGTTGCGGCCGGGCACCCGGCTCGGCGAGGGTGCACGCATCGGCAACTTCGTCGAAGTCAAGGAAGCGGTGATCGAGGCCGGCGCCAAAGCCAATCATTTAAGCTACATCGGCGACGCATTCGTCGGCGCCAATGCCAATGTCGGCGCCGGCACCATCACCTGCAATTACGACGGCGCCGACAAGCACCGCACCACGATCGGCAAGAACGCCTTCATCGGTTCGAATTCAGCGCTGGTGGCGCCGGTCGAGATCGGCGAGGGGGCCTATATCGGCTCCGGCTCGGTGATCACCGAGAACGTGCCGGCGGACGCGCTGGCGCTGGCGCGCGGCCGCCAGAGCGTTAAGGAAGGCTGGGCATCGCGCTTGCGCGCACTGAAGCTGCTCGGCAAGAACAAGGCGGCTGTGCGCGATTAGGCCTTTGCCGGCGCCCGTGTCACCAAACGAAAACTATCTTGATTATCGCGATTTCAATTGTTCCGCTTTAAACGTTAACGGCGCTTTCGCGGCGCGGCAGGAGTAGTTTCGGCGTCATGTGCGGCATTATCGGGATAATCGGGCAGGAGCCGGCGGCGCCGCAGCTGATCGATGCGCTCAAGCGGCTGGAATATCGCGGCTACGATTCCGCGGGTGTCGCCACGCTGGAAGGCGGCAAGCTCGTGCGCCGGCGCGCCGAGGGCAAGCTGAAGAATCTCGAAACCCGGCTGGCGCGGGAACCGCTCTTTGGCACTATTGGCATCGGCCACACCCGCTGGGCGACGCATGGCCGGCCGACCGAGACCAACGCGCATCCGCACGCCACCGAAAAGCTCGCGGTGGTGCATAACGGCATCATCGAAAATTTCAGCGAGCTGCGGCGCGAGCTCGAACGCAGCGGCGTCAAGTTCGCAAGCGACACCGATACCGAAGTCATCGCCCATCTCGTCACCGAAGATATGAAACGCGGCGCCTCGCCGGTCGCCGCCGTCAAAGCGGCGCTGCCCAAATTGCGCGGCGCCTTCGCGCTGGCGTTCCTGTTCGCCGGCGAGGAGGATCTTCTGATCGGCGCGCGGCAGGGTTCGCCGCTGGCGATCGGCTTCGGCGACGGCGCCATGTATCTCGGCTCCGACGCGATCGCGCTGGCGCCGTTCACCGACACCGTCAGCTATCTCGAGGACGGCGATTGGGCGATCGTCACCCAGCGCAGCGCGGAGATTCACGATCGCGACGGCCAAATCGTCGAGCGCCCGGTGCTGAAATCGCAGGCCTCGGTTCTGCTCGTCGACAAGGGCAATCATCGCCACTTCATGGCGAAGGAGATTCACGAGCAGCCCGAAGTCGTCGGCCATACGCTGGCGAATTATCTCGACATGGCCGCGGAACGCGTGACGCTGCCGTTCGCTTTGCCGTTCGATTTCGCAAAGCTCGACCGCATCGTCATCGCCGCCTGCGGCACCGCCTATTACGCCGGCATGGTGGCGCGCTACTGGTTCGAAAACTTCGCGCAGTTGCCGGTCGAGGTCGATATCGCCTCGGAGTTCCGC
>JBARER010000296.1:0-4056 GCA_049796395.1 Xanthobacteraceae bacterium | reverse complement strand
TTCGCGGGCATCACGGTAGCGACCAGGAAATAGCAGAAAGCAGGACGCGGCCTCATTGATGCGCGGTCGTAATTGATCGATGCAGGCCGAGTGAAAGGTGCCCGACAGTGTCTGAAATTGGGCTAAGACCGGACATTGCTCGAATGAATACGAACTTCGCTTTTTGACCCAACCGAGACATCGACCGGCGGGTTGTTTTGCTTTAATCCATGGCGCTGCTGAAGACGAAGAACGCCAGCATTAGGCATTATCACCCCTGAACCATTCGATATAGCGCGCGGACAGGAACGCGAGCAGGGCTTGGCGCGTGTCGTATTCGTTGCCGGATGCATGCTGCTCGACGGTGCGGCGGGTCAGCATCGCGCGCATGCGCGGAAAATCGAAGTAGCGCGACAGATAGTCGGCCTTTTCCATGCGGTCGATCTCGGCGAGCACGCGCGGCTCGATGCGTTTCGCCATCATCAGAAAGTCCGGCACCATGTCGTCATTGCCGGGCGGGCGATCCTGATATTCGGGCGGATACAAGTCTCTCAGCGCGGCGCGCGCCAGATGGCGGGTCTTGCCGTTCTTCACGTAAAGCTCGTCGGGGATAGCGAGGCCGAACTCAACGACACGCTTGTCGTGGAACGGCTGGGTGAATTCGAGGCCATGGGCGGCGCCGGCGATCGAGTAAAATTGCGCCGGAACATTCTGTTGCCTGCGCAGTGCGCGTTCCATACCGACGCGCTGGCTGTCGCCGCTTCGCCACCCCAATCGCGAGCGCGCTGTCCTGCTCCTGGCTTCGATGACCTGCTGCGACACCGGCATGGTCGGCCCGAACAACGCAAGGCCGTTGCGGTGCCGATTCCAAGCTCGCATCCAAGACGCGGGCACGAGCTGCAAGAGCACATTGCGCACCAAGGTCTGCTTCACGCTCTGGTGCAGGTGCCGTCGCATGGCGCCGAACTCCGACAAGAAGCGACGGAATTGTCCCTTGCGCAGCATTCGTATCAGCGCGTTTTGCCCGCGCGGATTGAGCGTGTAGTCGCCGCCGTGGCCGTCCATGACGATCCGCGCACCAGCCGCCGCAATCTCAGCAAACATCGTGTGGGTGACGGGCCGGTTCGGACTGTGCCGGTTGTCGCCCGAGAAAAAACCCTGTTCCATGAAGGTGAATATGTCGACGTCCTCGCGTGTGACGTAGCGCACGTTCAGATGCGGCATGTGGCGGCGGCACATCTCCACCCAAGGGCGCGCGTGTTTGATGGTGCCGCGATAGTCTTCCGGCATCACCGACGACACCGCGATGAATTTTCGACCTTGCGCGGAGACGGCCGGGCCAGCCAGCGCGCAGATGGCGCTGGTATCAAAGCCGCCGCCCATGAACAAGCCAGCAGATGTCGTGGCGCGGCGCAGTCGGGATTCGACGGCTTCGGTCAGAACCTTGCGATAGGTCTCGATGTAATAGGCCTCGTCATGCTCCTCATGCGTTGGATCGGCGTGGGGCTCCCAGTAGCGGCGCGTTGCAATGACGCCGTTTGCATCGATTGTCAGCACGGTACCGCCGGGCAAGGCGCGGATGCCTTCGTAATCGGTCGCGCCGATATCCGTCGGCTCGTCGAATAGCAGCGACTGTGGGATACGCGCTTCGATCAGCTTACGAGGCACCCGCGGCAAAGCCCACAGCCCTTTGATCTCGGCGGCGAAGGCGAAGAAGCCGTCACCCTGGTGATAGAACACATGGCGCTGGCCCATGTGGTCACGCACGAGCGTCAGCGATTGCTTCTGCGAATCCCACACGGCGAAGGCAAAATCGCCGATCAGGTGCTCGACACAATCAGCGCCCCATTTTTCATACGCAGCGAGCAGGAGCGCGCTGTCCGACATCCCTGCAAGTGCCTCGGTGCCGATCGACAGCGCTGCAGCCAGTTGTTCGCGATTGTCGAGCCGCAGGTCGGCAACGAGACCCAACCCGCGATCATGGAGCGGCTGGGTGTCGTAGTTGTCCTCGCGAGTGATCCGCATCATCAGATGGCCCAGACCGATTTGTCCCGCCGTCCAGGCGCGCGCGCGGTCGGGACCGAGGTGCGCAAGCCGCGTCATCTGTCGATCAAGGTCAGGCTCCGCAACCAACGAACCGTCGAATTGATATATCCCGCAAATGCCGCTCATGATTGGTTTCGTTCTTTGTGGCTGTCCTTTAAGCCCCTTGATCGGCGCGTCCTTCCTTCGCGACCTCGATACCCGAGTGGCAAAGTCCGGCTTATTCTATGTGCAGTTCGTGGACGACATCTCGGTCCTCGCGCCAACGCATGCGAAACTGCACAAAGCCGTCACGGCGGCCATTCGCAAGCTGTAGGTCCGCAGCGAGCTAAAATCGACGACGATCCTCGCGTGGCCTTCGGCTCACTTAAACAGGGTTATTACGATGGGCCTATAGTCGTTGATGAGGTATGTACATCCATGGGCTGACCTTCGGTGTTTTTGCCTGCGGATGACAGCGGTGACGGAAGGATAACCACGGGGGATCGCCACTGGCGCCGCTGAGCCCTAACCCGCCCGCCAGCGAGCACCGGCCGGTTCTCTGTGGAAATTGGCTTCTGCATCTCGATGGGATTATCGGACATTGCATTGGGCTATGCTGGGGGTGAAGTTAAAGCTGGAACTGGCACTGCCCCGAATGCAACGCGACACATAAGCTGATCTCCGATTGAAGGTTTCCAATGTCCGATAAACAATACGTAATTGCAACACCCACTCTTTGCGTGCCGCTACATAGGCATCGGGGTTCGAAACTCGAAATCGTCGATCCGCTGATGTCGTGGCTGCGGGCGATTGAGCGCAGCGCTATGCCATCGATGTCGCCCATTGGCACCTTTCGGACCTCAAGACGCGTTCGGTCCACGTCGGCTCCTGGAGCCTAAGGGGACATGCGAATTTGAGCGCTCGCTTAAGTGCTTTGACAGCCGAGCTTGTCTAACAGTCCGCTGCCGCGACCGGCAACGAGCGTCAAAACACCAGCGGCTTGACCTGCTGCACGTTCGGAATCTCATGCACCTTGGCGAGTACTTCGGGGGGCACTGCGCCGTCGACCTCGACCAGCGCGATGGCATTGCCGCCCTCGGCCTCGCGGCCGAGATGGAAGGTCGCGATATTGATGCCGGCCTGGCCAAGCAGCGAGGCGAAGCAGCCGACGAAGCCGGGTTTATCCTGGTTGGTGACATAAAGCATCGAAGGGCCGAATTCGGCATCGATGCGGATGCCCTTGATATCGACGATGCGCGGCCGGCCGTCGGCGTAGACGGTGCCGGAGACCGACCGGGTCTGCCGGTCGGTGGTGACGCTGACGGTGACGAGGCTGTCGTAGTCGCCTTCGGCGTCGCGCCGGGTCTCTTCGACGGCGATGCCGCGCTCTTTGGCGACGATCGGCGCGGACACGACGTTGACGTCCTGGAGCATCGGGCGTAGCAGGCCCGCGACCGCCGCCGAGGTCAGCGCCTTGGTGTTCATCGCCGCCACTTCGCCCTGATAGGTGATGCAGACCTGCTGGAGGCCGGTTTCGGTGAGCTGGCCGGCGAACGAGCCGAGCTTGCCGGCAAGCTCGACGAAGGGTTTGAGCTTCGGCGCCTCCTCGGCGCTGATCGAGGGGAAGTTGACGGCGTTGGCGATGGCGCCGCGTAACAGATAATCCGACATCTGCTCGGCGACCTGCAGCGCGACGTTCTCCTGCGCTTCGGTGGTGGCGGCGCCGAGATGCGGCGTGCAGATGACGTTCGGCAGGGCAAAAAACGGGCTCGCCGTCGCCGGCTCCTCGCGAAACACGTCGATCGCGGCGCCGGCGACGTGGCCGGATTTGAGCGCGTCGACCAGAGCCGCCTCGTCGATCAACTCGCCGCGGGCGCAATTAATCAGGCGTACGCCCTTTTTGGTCGCGGCGAGCGTATCGGCATTGATGATGTTGCGGGTCTTGTCGGTCGAGGGCGTGTGCAGCGTGATGAAATCGGCGCGGCGCAAAAGTTCGTCGAGCTCGACCTTCTCGACGCCGAGATGAAGCGCGCGCTCGGCGGACAGGAACGG
>JBARER010000295.1:0-6058 GCA_049796395.1 Xanthobacteraceae bacterium | reverse complement strand
CTCCCCGGCCGGGAGTTCGCCGGTCAGGGGGCCGCGTTCGATCAGCACGACATTGACGCCAAACGCGGCTGCCGCGGCGGCGGCCGCCAACCCGCCTGCGCCGGCGCCGATGACGCAGATGTCCGGTTTGATTTCCTGCCTGCTGTCTTGGCGCTGATCTTGCGGCTTATCTTGCCGCTCGGTTTGGCTCATGCCCTCTTTCAAGCCTGAGTTTGGGCCGCCTGTAAATCGCGTGAAAATGGCCGATCGGGCAGGTTTGACGCGGCGGAAGGGCTTGCGTATAAGCCGCGCCAATCGCGCAAAAACGCGGCGAGGAGATTTTCCCGGTGAAACGGACCTACCAGCCGAGCAAATTGGTGCGCAAGCGCCGCCACGGCTTTCGTGCCCGTATGGCGACCACCGGCGGCCGCAAGGTCGTCGCGGCGCGCCGTAACCGCGGCCGTAAGCGGCTGAGCGCGTAACGCGCCATTGGGCGTTCGAATTCTGGGCGCCCGAGTTTTCGTCCCCGCAGCCGATTTTGGCCGGGCCGCTAAGCCAAAGTCGCGACCATGGAACGCTTGAAGCGCCGGACGGACTTTAAGGCTGCGGCCCAGGCGCAAAGGGCGCCGGTGGGCGCCTTTGTGCTGCAAGCGCGGCAGCGGAGCGATGCGGCGGACGGTCCTGTCCGGGTCGGCTTCACAGTGTCGCGCCAGGTCGGCAACGCCGTTAAGCGCAACCGGGCGCGGCGCCGGTTACGGGAAATGGTGCGGCTGGCGCCGGCCAGCGCGCTTCGTCCCGGTCACGATTACGTCGTGATCGGCCGCCGGGCGGCGATCGATGCCCCGTTCGGCGACTTGGTCCGGCAATTCGATGCGGCACTGCGCCGGGTTCACGCCAAACCACAAACCGGGCAAGAACCTAGTCACCAACCTAGTCACCAACCTGGTCGGCAACCTAGTCGCGAAGACGGCGCCGCCCCACATAGGACGGGTTCGCCCAAGGGGTCGCAAAAGGGTTCGCCGACTGCGCGCGAGCGGCGCAAGGACACGAGCAAGAGCGGGTAATGGGCGATCACAAGAACACCATCCTGGCCATCCTGCTGTCGCTGATCGTCGTCGTCGGCTGGCAATACTTCGTCGGCTATCCGCAGATGCAGCGCCAGGAGCAGCAGGCGAAGCTGAAACAGCAGGAACAGGGTCAGGTTCAGCCCGGCGCCACGCAGCCCGCCGGCGGCCCCGCCCAGCCCGAAGCGCAGCCGAGCCCGGCCACCGGCCCCGGCGCGCCCAATGCGCCGGCATCCGAGGCGCCGGTGCACACCCGCGACCAGGTGATCGCCTCGACCCCGCATGTCGCAATCGACACGCCGCGGCTGTCCGGCAGCATCGATCTCAAAGGCGGCCGGCTCGACGATCTGTCGCTGACGCAATACCGCGAGGACGTCGATCCGAAGTCGCCGCCGATCGTGCTGTTCTCGCCGTCCGGCGCGCCCGACGCCTATTACGCCGAATTCGGCTGGGTGCCGGCGACCGGCACCACTGCCACGCTGCCCGGTCCCGACACGATGTGGAAACAGGACGGCACCGGCACGCTCGGCGTCGATCAGCCGGTGACGTTGACCTACGACAACGGCCAAGGGCTCCTCTTCACCCGCACCATCGCGGTCGACGACCATTACCTGTTCACCATCAAGGACAAGGTCGCCAACAAGGGCGGCGCGCCGGTGACACTATTTCCTTACGGGCTAATCTCGCGCCACGGCACGCCACCGGTGCTCGGCTATTACATTTTGCATGAGGGCCCGATCGGCGTGATGGGCGCGGATGGCGAGAAGGAAGAGACGTACAAAAAGCTCGCCGACATCAAGAGCGAGAGCTGGGACGCCACCGACGCCTGGCTCGGCTTCACCGACAAATATTGGGCCGCGGTGTTGTTGCCCGACACCGACGCCAAGGTGAAGACCCGTTTCTCCGCCACCAAAGTCAACGGCAAGGACATCTATCAGACCGATTATCTCGGCGAGGCGCAGACCGTGGCGCCGGGCGCGACGGCGTCCACCGACTCGCGGCTGTTCGCCGGCGCCAAGGAAGTCTCGGTCGTCGGTATCAATTTTCCGCTCGGCCCCGGCGGCTATAACAAGTCGCTTCACCTCAATAAATTCGATCTGTTGATCGACTGGGGCTGGTTCTATTTCATCACCAAGCCGATGTTTCTTGCCATCGACTACTTCTTCCATCTGGTCGGCAATTTCGGCATCGCCATCCTGATCGTCACGGTGCTGGTCAAGATGCTGTTCTTCCCGCTCGCCAACAAATCCTACGCCTCGATGGCGAAGATGAAGGCGGTGCAGCCGCAGATGGCGATGATCAAGGAGCGCTTCGCCAACGACAAGATGAAGCAGCAGCAGGAGATGATGGAGCTCTACAAGAAAGAGCAGATCAATCCCATTGCCGGCTGTCTGCCGATCGCCATCCAGATTCCGGTGTTCTTCTCGCTGTACAAGGTGCTGTTCATCACCATCGAAATGCGCCACGCGCCGTTCTATGGCTGGATCCACGATCTCTCGGCGCCAGACCCGACAAACATTTTCACGCTTGGCGGCCTGATTCCGTTCGATCCGACCATCCTGCCGGTGATCGGCGGCTTCCTGCATCTCGGCTTTTGGCCGGCGATCATGGGCATAACCATGTGGGTGCAGATGAAGCTCAACCCGGCGCCGCCCGATCCGACCCAGCAGATGATCTTCAATTGGATGCCGCTGATTTTCACCTTCATGCTGGCGAAATTCCCGGCTGGCCTCGTCATCTACTGGGCCTGGAACAACTCGCTGTCGGTGACGCAGCAAAGCATCATCATGCACCGCCACGGCGCCAAGATTCAGCTCTGGGATAATTTGAGGAATACATTCTACAAGCCGAAGCCGAAAGCGCCGGCGGAGTAGCTCGTTACCGCCGTCTCCTGACGCAAAGCCGCGCTTGCCGCGTTAATTCATTTCCCGTCAAACCGGATTGCCGCCCGGACCGCGTTCGAGGACGCATCAGCCGTCCGCGGTGGCGACTTTATTCGTCGGAACGTCCTTCGTCGCTCGCACGTTAGCGCAAGTGCCTCTGCGGAGGTCAGAGCATGATCCGGAAAAGTGGCAACCGGTTTTCCGAAAAGATCATGCTCCATAAAAAAGTTCGGTAACCGTCAGAGTAAGAATGGCAATTCCGTCCAGACCGGCCGCCGTTCTCATCGTCGAAGATGAGCCGCTGGTTCGTTTTTGCACGGTCCAAACCGTGCAGGATGCCGGCTTCGAGGCGATCGAGGCTGCCAATGCCGATGAGGCCATCGCGATCTTGGAGAGCCGCCGTGATATCCGGGTCGTCTTTACCGATATTCACATGCCGGGCTCGATGGATGGCTTGAAGCTTGCGCATGCGGTGCGCAATCGCTGGCCACCGATCAAGATCATCGTCACATCGGGGCGCGACCGGATCGGCCCGCACGAGCTGCCGGACGGCGGCCGTTTCTTTGCCAAGCCTTACGATCCGAGGGCAATAAAGGACACATTGCACGGCTGGGCGCTGTGATCGCCTCCGCGCCGCTGCCGTCAATGGAACTGGGCCCGGCGACAGGCAGCGCTCATTGAAGCCGTAGCGGGTGAATTCGTTGCTCGCCCTTGCGCAAGCGCCGGCAATTGCCTTATTTCCACTGCATAATGAGCGCCTACGATACCGGCTTGAACTTGGTCTCGGCTGGCGTTCGCTCGCTGGCGCTTCGATTGACGAGCGCTCTTCATCCGACGACTTCACTGGGTCGAAACGGCAGAGAAATATGCCAAGCGTCGTCACCTTTCATCCGAGAACCTCGGAGTTCGTTGCCGAAAAGCCCGATGGCGGCACGCCGCCTCCCGACCTGACGGCCGAGTCGCTTCGGCTGCGGGTCCGTCAGCAGGAGATTTTGGCCGAGCTTGGCGTGCGGGCGCTGCAAGGAACGCCGTTTCCGAAGCTTCTCGACCTGGCCGCCGAACTGACCGCCGAAGGCTTGGCGGCCGAATTCGCCAAAGTCCTGGAATTCATGCCGTCGGAAGGCCGCTTCCTGGTCCGCGCCGGCGTCGGTTGGGAGCCCGGTGTCGTTGGTGCTGCGACCATCGGAGCCGATGTCGCCTCGCCGGCCGGCTACGCGTTACGCACCGGCAAGGCCGTCATCTCCAATCACCTCGAAAACGAGGAACGCTTCCGCACGCCCGAGCTCCTGCTCGAGCACGGCATCCGCCGCGCCATGAATGTGATTCTGCAAGGCGACGGCGAGCCTTATGGCGTGCTTGAAGTCGACAGCCGCAACGAAGGCGAATTCTCCGCCAGCGATATTTCGTTCCTGCAAGGCGCCGCCAACATTCTCGGCATGGCCATTTACCGGCAGCGCGCGGAGCGCAATCTCACCGCCGCGCTGGAACGCCATCAGATCCTGGCCAAAGAGGTCAATCACCGGATCAACAACAGCCTGCAGATCGTCGCCAGCATGCTGCATCTGCAGACCACGACGACGCAAAGCGATGAGGTGCGCCACGCGCTGCGCGACGCGTCGAGCCGCATCGCCGCCATTGCGCGCGCGCATCAGCGGCTCTACGGCAGCGATCAGATCGGCGTGGTCGATCTCGGCGCTTATCTGACCGACATCTGCAACGATCTCGGCAAAGCGATGCCGAACTGCGTCATTCACGTCGCTGCCGCGTCCGGCGTGCAATGCGCCACCGATACCGCCATTCCCGTGGCGCTTTTGGTCAACGAACTGATCACCAACAGCGCCAAATATGCTTACCCCGAGGGCGGCTGCGAGGTGTGGCTCGACGTTGCGCGCGCCGACAACACCATTTCCATCGCCGTCCGCGACCGGGGTATAGGCCTGCCGGCCGATTTCGACATGCACTCCGGCAAGCGATTGGGCATGCGGCTGGTCAATGCGCTCTCCGCGCAAGTGCAAGCCGAACTTCAGGTGCGCCAGCACAATCCCGGCACCGAGTTTTTGCTGGCCATCCCGATCAAAGCGCCGCGGGCGGAGTAGAGTCTTTCATCCTGCCCCGTGAAAACGGGGAAGGGGGACCATCCGTAGCTCGCAAAGCGAGCGTAGGATGGTGGAAGGGCTTCTGACTCAGAGCTTAGTTTTCGTGGCAAGATCATCGTCGGGGTCCGCGCCCCTCCCACCGCCTTTGGCGGTCCCCCCTCCCCGCTATCGCGGGGCGGGATAAGATCGGGCCAACCACGTGAGCGAAATCGTCAGTGCGTTTGTCCTGGTGTTTGCCGCGCTGTTTCCGGTCGTCAATCCATTGGGCTCGGCGCCGATTTTTCTGAGCTTGACCGCCGACCGCACGGCGGAGGAGCGCGATCGCCTGGCGCTGGGCGTCGCGATCAACGGCTTCTTTCTCCTTTTCGGTTCGCTGTTGTTCGGCTCGGAGATTCTCGAATTCTTCGGGCTGACGGTACCGGTGGTGCGCGTCGCCGGCGGCCTCCTCGTCGCCGCGATGGGCTGGAAACTCCTCAATGAAGGCAGCGAGCCGCCGGAGCGTCAGGATGTGCAGGCCGAAGCAAGCAAAACGTCGATCGCCGACAGCTTCTATCCGCTGACGCTGCCGCTCACCGTCGGGCCGGGATCGATCTCGGTGGCGCTTACCATCGGCGCCCGCCGCCCGGACGCCGAGCCCTTGGCGCAAACGATCATGGTCGCCGCGGCGGCCGTCGCCGGCCTGTTCGCCGTCGCGGTGACGATCTATCTGTCATACCGCTTCGCCGGCCCGCTGGCGCGCGTGCTGGGCAAAACCGGCATCAATGTGCTGGTCCGCCTGTCGGCGTTCATCCTGACCTGCATCGGCATCCAGATCGCCTGGGGCGGCTTGAGCGAGCTCATCGCCGGGCTCGGGCATTAGCAGGCGTTGTCACCATTATCTTGACAATCGTCTCCGATATAGATACCCTCCGAAGAATCAAATCTCGCCCCAGGAAGGACACCGCCGGGTGACGCCGGCGGAGGGGGGCGAGTACGGTTCCTGCGGGTGGGGCTGTCACCCCCGCTCTCGGGCGGCTCTGGGCCAAAACGCCCGGCC
>JBARER010000294.1:0-2464 GCA_049796395.1 Xanthobacteraceae bacterium | reverse complement strand
GCCGCACCCACTGCGCCCGCGGCGATCGCAGCCGAGCCGCCGAAAGAGCCGCCCGAGACGGCGCCGGCCGCGGCCGTGGAGATCGAAGCGGAGGCCAATCCAGTGATCCCCGTGGAGATCGAACCGGCGACCAAACCCACAGCAAAGACGGACGTTAAACTGGAGCCGGCGCCGGAACCGATCATTCCGCTGGTGCACGCCCCCGACGATCCCGGACCCGACGCCGTGGCAGAGATCGAACCGCACGCCGAGCAGCCAAGCAGCGGCTGGCGCAAGATTTTCGGGTGAAGCAGATTTTTCGGCTGATGCAGCTCAGCGCCGAGTTTCAGTTCCGGCACAACAATAGGTTCAATGCCGACATCTTCGACACGCAATAGGAGGATGCAAAGGGTGAGGCGCTATTCGTCATTGTTGCGGTATTTTTCCCGTGACATCGGGATTTGCTGAGGGAGCGGCTGGTCGTGGAGTGAAAAGAGGCGCCAACTTCGGTAACTGGATCGGCGGCATCTCTTCCTTCCTTACTACGTGTGGCACAACTGGCGGGTTTGCCACCTTTTCCAAAATCGAAACCTGCGTGTGAACATCTGAAAGAGAGAATTGCCTCGTGTAAGTTTTGCCGCCGTATTCGGTGACAACGGTAAAGGGGACAAAAGTTCTTAGGAACTTGCTGTAAGGAATGCCATCCGCGTTAAAAATATTGATGGCCCATGATTTCCCATAACTGACAACGTCAAAGTCTGCGAAGCCAGGAATGCCGTGGGTGTCATTCGGAAGAGTCGGAGCAGCAATGGTACATACGTTCACTGGCGCAGACGGAGTTATTGCCATAATGTAAAGTGGGACCCTTTCGTTGGTGACATCGGATCGCAAATAGGCATCAAAATCGTCTATTGGTTCCGGTGAGTTGTTTTTTCCGTGAGCGCCGAAACCGACAACGCTGAGTTCTTTGTCGGCAAACTTTTGCATATTGAGGAAATAGCCGTGCCCCCGCGCGGTCTCTTCAAAATTCCAAGTTATCGGTCCGGTATAAGCAAAAGCGCGCCAGAACGCATATTCAGGCGGAATGCCGTATATTCCGCCAACAATGATGCCACATACGAACATCACAACTAGCGCCACATACCGCTTAAAATTCTCGTTCCAGTAATTGATAAGCATTTCTCGAGTGGGGAGCCGTTCGCGCACTATTGGCCACAATCCCCAAACAGCAACTATCGCACAAAGGCCGAGCGCCGGTCCGGCGTAGAGCCATCCAAGAGTTGGGACGAAATAGAGGATTAGAGCGACCATTGCGCTCGCTCCAATCCCGTATCGTGTTTGGTTCTCCATAGTGGAAATCCTTCGAGCGAGAATCGGTTCTCTCCAAAGGATTCCTGCATGGCGAGCTTCACGCAATGAAAGTCGGCCTTTTCCCCACTTGTCCCCGTGATGGAAATGGCTATAAAACCTGCATTATAGTGCATAAGAAGCCTGACCGATGCCTTCGCTCAAGCCCAAAGTCGCTTCGAAACGCGCCGCCGCTGCACCCGCTCCCACGGCGGACATCGCCGCCTTCCTCGCCGCTATCGGCCACGAGGTCCGGCGCCAGCGGGCCAAGCGCGGCATGACGCGGCGGCAATTGGCGCAAGCATCTGAGACCTCTGAACGCTATCTGGCGCAGATCGAAAGCGGCGCCGGCAATCCGTCAGCGAGCGTCATCCGCGCCATCGCGCAGGCGTTCGATCTGCCCGCCGCCGCATTGCTGCCGGGCACGCCGGCGCGGAGCGAAACCTTCGGCGCCATGCTCGATCTGCTCGCGCAAGTCCCCGCGAGCGAGCTTGCCGATCTGAAAACACTGATCGAGAGCCGCGTCTCGCGCGCGGGCCACGCCGACCGGGCGCGGCGCATCGCGCTGGTCGGTCTGCGCGGCGCCGGCAAATCGACGCTCGGGCGCATGCTCGCCGCGCATCTTGGCTGGCCGTTCATCGAGCTCGACCGTGTGGTCGAGGAGGATTACGGCGCCAGCATTCCCGACCTGATCGAGATGGCCGGCACGGCGACCTTCCGCCGCCACGAGCGCAGCGCGCTCGATCGCGTCATCGCGGCGAACGAAGCAGCGGTGATCACCACCGCCGGCGGCATCGTCGCCAACCAGGACAGCTATGCGCTGTTGCTGCGCCGGACGCACACCGTCTGGATCAAGGCGCGGCCCGAAGACCATATGAGCCGGGTCATGGCGCAAGGCGATTTCCGGCCGATGGCGCGAAGCCGCCAAGCCGGTTCAAAAGACGCCATGTCTGGCACTGCGATGGCCGATCTCGTCGCCATCCTCGACGCGCGGCGCGCCGACTATGCCCGCGCCGAAGCCGAGCTGGACACCTCCGCCGATACAGTGGAGCAAAGCTTCACCAAGCTTTTGCGCGTTGCCGAGCGATTGATGGGAGCAGACGAAATGGCTCCTTCTCCCCGCGTGCGGGGGGAAGGC
>JBARER010000293.1:0-10072 GCA_049796395.1 Xanthobacteraceae bacterium | reverse complement strand
GACGTGGTCCACGTGCCCTATCGCGGGCCGGCTCCGGCGCTGACGGATCTCCTGGCCGGCCAGGTGCAGGCCTTCATCATCACCATCTCGACGGCCGTCGGCTTCGTCCGCGGCGGCAAGCTTGTGGCGCTGGCGGTCACCGGCGCGGCGCGATCGGCGGCTTTGCCGGACGTGCCGAGCGTCAGCGAGGTGCTGCCCGGGTTCGACGCCACCGCCTGGGACGGCACCTCGGCGCCGAAGGGGACGCCCGACGCCATCGTCGAAATTCTCAGCGACAACATCACCGCGGGGCTTGCCGATGCGGAGCTTAAGGCGCGTATCAATGATCTCGGCGGTGAAACCGTGCCGATGAACTCGGCGGCGTTTTCAAGGTTTGTCGTCGCCGAAACCGCAAAATGGGCCAAGGTAGTGGAGTTCGCCAAAATCAGGGCGGAATAGCGTTGTTTATTTTGCATGTTCTTTCCGCAAAGCCGGTTTCTTTTGCGAGACATGCCGGGGGAGGTTTGAGATGGATTTGTCTCGTCGCACGTTTGTGCAATCGGCGGCGGTGGCCGCTGTCGCTTTGCCGCGTCTCGCGCTCGCGGATGATTATCCGGTGCGACCGGTTCGCTTCGTCGTCGGATTTGTCGCCGGCGGCGCGCCCGACATCATTGCGCGGCTGATCGGCCAATCGCTGTCGGAGCGGCTCGGCCAGCCTTTCGTCGTCGAGGACCGGCCCGGCGCCGGCACCAATATCGCAACCGAAACGGTGATCCGCACGGCCCCCGATGGCTACACCATTCTTTTGGCCGGCACGCCGAACATGATCAACGCGTCGCTCTATTCCGACCTCAAGTTCGATTTTATCCGCGACATAACGCCGGTCGGCAGTTTCGGCGAAAATCCGTTCGTCATGGTGGTCAGCCCGGAATTTCCGGCAAAGACCATCGGCGAATTCATCGCTTATGCCAAGGCCAACCCCGGCAAGATCAACGTCACCTCCACCGGCACGGGCAATCTGACCTATTTCAGCGCCGAATATTTCAAGATGCTGACTGGCGTGCAGATGGTTCAGGTGCCGGCCCACGGCGAAATGGAAGCGCAGACCGATCTTATGGCCGGCCGCGTCCATGTCATGTTCGATCCTATCGTTTCCTGCATCGGTTATATCCGGAACGGCAAATTGCGCGCGCTCGGCGTGACGACGGCAAAGCGGCTTGACGCGTTGCCCGGCGTTCCGGCCATTGCCGAGACCGTGCCCGGCTACGACGTTGCCGGCTGGCTCGGCGTCGGCGCGCCGAAAGACACGCCGCCTGGAATTATCGACGAGCTTAATGCCGCCATCGCCGCGGCACTTGCCGAACCGGCGGTCAGAGCGCACCTCGACGCGCTTGGTTTCCTGCCGGCAGCCATGCCGGCCGCTGACTTCCGCAACTTTATTGCCAACGAAACCGACAAATGGGCGAAGGTCATCAAGTTCTCCAATCTCAAGCCGATCTGACGGCGCGCCTCGCGTCTTTAAGGAGTCATCATGCTCGTTGGCCGGCGACGTTTTCTCCACCTCGTGGGCGGTACGCTGCCGCTTGCCGCGCTGCCGCGGATCGCGGCGGCCGAAAGCTATCCATCGCGGCCGATCCGGCTCATCGTCGGCTCGGCGCCGGGGGCGGCGCCCGATGTCGTCGCCCGCCTCATCGCGCAATACCTGTCGCAGCGGCTCGGCCAGGCGGTGGTGGTGGAGAATCGCAATGGCGCCAGCGGCAACCTCGCCACCGAAATGGTCGCGCGCACGGCGCCGGACGGTTACACGCTGCTCCTGATTTCGGCGAGCAACGCCATCAACACCTCGTTCTACACGCATCTGAACTTCAACTTCTTGCGCGACATCGCGCCGATCGGCGGCGTGGTCGCCTTTCCGATGGTCATTACCGTGCGCCCGGCGTTTCCGGCGGCTTCGCTCGCCGAACTGATCGCCACGGCCAAGGCGCGGCCGGGCAAGATCAATATCGGCACCCCGCCGATCGGTTCGCCGCAGCATGTCGCCGGCGAATTCTTCAAGATGCAAACCGGCGCCGACATCGAATTTATCGCCTATCCCGGCGGCCCGCAGGCGATCACCGACGCGCTCGGCGGCCAGATCGACGGCGTCGTCGGCACAGTGCTGCTGCTGATCGATTTCATCCGATCCGGCAAGCTGCGTGCGCTCGCGGTGACCGGCACGGCGCCATCGCCGCTGTTGCCGGGCGTGCCCACGGTGGCCAGCGTGGTGCCGGGTTTCGAGGCGAGCCAGTGGGTCGGTCTCGGCACGCCGGCCGGCACGCCGCCCGACATCATCGCGCGGCTTAACGCCGGCATGGAGGCCGCGCTCGCCGATACCGCCTTCCAGCAACGCCTGACTGCTCTCGGCGGCTCGCCATTGCCGGGCAGCGCGGCCGATTTCGGCGCCTATGTCGCCGCCGAGGCGGCGAAGTGGAGCAAGGTGGTGAAATTCGCCAAGCTCAAGCCGGAGTAATTCCTGGCCAGCGGTCAGCGCACCGGATTTTATCGCCGACCCAGAATCGCCTTCAGCCGCTGCGGCGTGATCGGCAATTCCTTCACCGCTCCGGGAATGCCGATGGCGTCGTCGATCGCCGACGCGATGGCGGCGCCCACGCCGGTGATGCCGCTCTCGCCGGCACCCTTGATGCCGAGCGGGTTGAGCGGCGAAGCGTAATCCTCGCGCAGCAGCACTTCCGGCGCCGGCGTCTCGTGCATGGCGGGCAGCAGATAATCGGCGAAAGTGACGGCGAGCGGATCGCCGCGCTCGCTGTAGGTGAACTCCTCGAACAGCGCACCGCCTAAGCCTTGCGCATAGCCGCCGACGATCTGGCCGTGCACGGTCGCAGGGTTGATGGCGCGGCCGATGTCATAGGCGATGCAATAGCGTTCGACCGTGACGCGGCCGGTGTCGCGATCGACGCGCACCACCGCGACATGGCTGCCATAAGGATAGACCTGATGCTCGGTGCGGAACCAGCCTTCGGCACTTAGTCCCGGCTCGCGGTTGCCACGCGTCTTCGAGGTCGGCGATAGATTCTGCGCGAGGGCGCCGAGCCCGATCGACGGCCCGCCGGGCCGGTCCTTGCGCGTCACTTCGCCGTCGGCGATGTCGAGCGCATCGGGCGTCGTCTGCAGGAGCTCGGCGGCGATATCGAGCGCCTTCTCCCGAAGCTTAAGCGCCGCGATATGTGTGGCCGAGGCGGTCATCACCGTCGCGCGCGAGGCATGCGCGCCGATGCCAAAGGCGATGCGGTCGGTCTGGCCGTGGATGACGCGGCATTGGCGGTAATCGACGCCGAGCGCGTCGGCGGCGACTTGCGCCATCACCGTCTCAAAACCCTGGCCGATCGAGGCGCCGCCGGTGACGATCTCGACCATGCCCGAAGTGTCGATGGAAATGTTGACGCCGTCGGTCGGGCCGAGCCCACTTTTCTCGACGAACATGGCGACGCCGATGCCGACAAGCTCGCCTTTGGCCTTGCGCTGCTTGACTGTCGCGTTCAACTCGTCCCAGCCGATCGCGGCGAACAGCTTGTCGAGCAGCCCGACATAATCGCCGGTGTCGTAGTGGATTTCCTCGCCGAGCGCTTCGAGCGGCCGCGGATAGGGCATTTCCTCAGGACCGATCGCGTTACGCCGCCGAATTTCGATACGATCGATCTTGAGCCGCTCGGCGATGGCGTCGACCAGCCGCTCGCGCACGAAGGTCGTCTCGTAGCGGCCGGGCGCGCGATAGGTCGCCGCCGGTGTCTTGTTGGTGAGACGGAAATGGCCGAGCGCGCGGTAGGCCGGCACGCGGTACGGACCCGGCAGGATGCCGGCGGTCATGTGCACGACGCGCGCCGCGTGGGTGCGGACATAGGCGCCCTGGTCGTGGAAATAGCGGTCGTCGATGGCGAGAATGACGCCGTTGTCGTCGACCGCGGCGCGAATCCGGTGCAACTGCTGGCGCGAATGATTGGCCGCGATCAGATGCTCGCGCCGGTCCTCGATCCATTTCACCGGGCGGTTGAACCGCTTGGCGGCGGCGCAGACCAGCACGTCCTCCGGATAGAGCTCGCCGCGAACGCCGAAGCCGCCACCGACGTGCGATTCGTGGACGTGGATCGACGATGGCGGCAGATCGAGCATGCGCGAGAGCAATTCCTGGATGCGATGCGGCACTTTGGCGGCACCGTGCAATTCAAGAATCCCGCGCGCGGCATCGTAGCGGCCGATGGCGCCGCGCGTCTCCAGCGGCACGCCGGAATGCCGGCCGACCGCAAGCTCGAGTTCGACGACATGCGGCGCGGTGCGAAACACCGCATCGACGTCGCCATAGCCTTGGCGGATCAGCGCCGCCTCGCTGGAATGGCCGGGCGAGAATTCGGCCGGCGCGGCTTGGGCGTCCAGCAGCGGCGGCAACTCCTCGATGTCTAGTTCGACCAGATCGGCGGCGTCCTCGGCGACATAGGCGTCGACCGCGAACACCGCGGCGATCGGATCGCCGACATAGCGCACGCGCTCCTTCGCCAGCACCGGCTGACGGTATGGATCGAGCGCCGGGATCGAGCCTTCGCGGAAATCGATTGGCGGCACCGCGGCGATGTCGTCCGCCGTCCACACCGCGAACACGCCAGGGAGCGCGCGGGCCGCCGCGGCGTCGATGCCGACGATGCGGCCATGCGCATGCGCCGAGCGCACGATGCGCATATGGAGTTGGTGCGGGAAATTGATGTCGCCGGCGAACGCGCCGCGTCCGGCGACCAGCGGTGGATCTTCGAGCCGCGTCACCGGCTGCCCGATCCAGGGCGTTTTTGTTTCAGCCGTCATGGCTGCATCCGCTCATTCCCGCGCAAGCGGGAATCCAGCACTGGGTCCCCGCCTTCGCGGGGACGAGCGGACTCCTCTGCGTTCGTTCATGCCGCAGCCCGTTCCAGCGCGCGGCGGGTCACCGCCAACACCAGATCGCGGCGGAACTCGGCGGTGTTGATAATGTCTTCCATCGGCTCGACCGCGGCAGTGGCGGCTTGCGCCGCCGCGCGGAAGGCGGCATCGCCGGGCACAGCACCGTCAAGCGCGCGCTCGGCCTGCGCGATACGTCGCGGTTTGACCTCGGCGCCGCCGATCGCGACCCGCGGCGCCACGATCTTGCCGGCCTCGAGCGAATAGGCAGCGAGCGCCATCGCCAGTGCGAAATCGCTGGCACGGCGGTTGAATTCGTAGAAGCCGCAACGCGTGTCCGCGGATAACAGCGGCAGCCGCGCCTCGATCAAGAGTTCATCCTCGGCCAGCGCCGTGGTCATGACGCCCTTGAAGAAATCGCGCGCCGCGATGACGCGCTCGCCGCGCACGCTCTTAGCCAAAACCTCGCCGTCGAGCGCCGCCAAAACCAAGCACCATTCCGAGGCCGGGTCGGCATGCGCCAGCGAGCCGCAAAACGTGCCGCGGTTGCGGATCGGATAATGGGCGATGTGGCGCACCACGTCGGCCAAAAGCTTGCCGAGCGGACCCTCGCACACCGGATCGTGAAACGCGGCGTGGCACACGCAGGCGCCGATGCAGAGCTTGCCGTCCTCGACCGTGAGCCGATTGAGCGCGGCGACGCCATTGATATCGACGAGATGTGAAGGCTTCGCCAGCCGGAACGCCATGGTCGGCACCAGCGACTGGCCGCCGGCCAGCACGCGGCCGTCGTCGGCGGCAACCTCGGCGAGCAGCGCAACCGCTTCGTCGACGGTTTTCGGCGCGTGGTAGCGAAACGCCGCGGGTTTCATCGCGCTCTCGTCACTGGCTGGTTTAGACTTCGGAATTGGCCTATGTTTTTGAATTCGTGCACAGATTTTGTCGCCGAGTCAAAGTCCAAAAAGATGGGCCTAAGGTCAAGTAAATGCCCCGATATTTACCACTCGAAGTAAAGCCTGAGATTAGGGCAAGCCACAGCGACATGACCTTTCTAAAGTGGCAAAGGGGCGCTCCGAGCTTCTCGATCGCCCCGAGCGGAATCACTGCAGAATTCATCATCCCGGAAGACGACCACCACAAGCTTCGGGTGGTGTTTCCCGAAGTGCACATCATCCGGGTCTTGGACGAGATGCCACTCAGCACGGAGGCTGAAGAAACGCCAAATGAAGGATTGGTGTCAGAGCATTTCGCCTACCGAGTCGAAGGCACACGATTCTGGCAAATACAGTCCGATGCATTCAAGCTGGCCCACAAGAAAGCACAGCATTATCGTTTTATTACGGGCGGGAATTGTCTGGATGTAATTGCCAGTTGCCCGCCCGCGATGAGCGTCGTGATTTGTGATACCGCATGAAGCCTCCCGCCTTTTCCTATCACGATCCGCGCAGCACCGCCGACGTGCTGGGGCTGCTGACGAGCCTCGACAACGCCAAGCTGTTGGCCGGCGGCCAGTCGCTGATGCCGATGCTCAATATGCGCTTTGTGCTGCCCGATCACGTCGTTGATCTCAATCGCGTCGAGGGACTGGACTACATCCGCGACGCCGACGGCGCGCTCGAAATCGGCGCGATGACGCGCCAGTGCGACATCGAGTTTTCGGAGCTGGTGCGCACGCGCTGCCCGCTGATGCATGAAGCCATCGCCCAGGTCGGGCACCGGCAGACGCGCAATCGCGGCACGCTCGGCGGCTCGCTGTGCCATCTCGATCCGGCGGCTGAGCTAGTGGCCGTCGCCGCCACGCTCGACGCCACCGTCACGGTCGCTGGCAAGGACGGCACGCGAACGGTCGCGTTCGCCGATTTCCCGGTCGCCTATATGACGCCGGCGGTGGGTGCAGACGAGCTTCTCGTCGGCGCGCGTTTTCCGTGCTGGCGCGAGCCGCACGGCTACGCCTTTGTCGAGTTCTCCCGCCGCCACGGCGACTTCGCCATTGTCTCGGCGGCGGCCTTGATCGAGGAAGACAATGCCGGCAAGGTGACGCGCGCCGCGCTGACGCTCGGCGGCCTGGGTGCGGCGCCGGTGCGCGCGCGCGCTGTCGAGCGCGCTTTGATCGGCGAAACGATCAACGAGCAGCGCTTGCGCGAGATTTGCGAGCCGCTGCGCCAACTCGAGGCGATGGACGATATCCATGCGCCGGCATCTTATCGCCAGCAGCTCGCCACGGTGCTGTCACGCCGCGCGTTTTTGAAAGCGCATGAGCGCCTCGTGGAAAAGGCGCACGCATGAGCGAGACACGCACCATTTCGCTGACCGTCAACGGCGCGCCTTACGAAAAAACCGTGCCGGTGCGGCTGACGCTTGCCGATTTTCTGCGTCACACGCTTCGCCTGACCGGCACTCATCTCGGCTGCGAGCACGGCGTTTGCGGCGCCTGCACCATTTTGTTCGACGGGTATTCGGCACGTTCCTGTCTGATGCTGGCGGTGCAGGCCGGCGGCCACGACATCGTCACCGTTGAGGGTCTGTCGCCGGACGGCGGTAAGACGCTGCATCCCCTGCAGCAGGCGTTCCACGAGCATCACGGGCTGCAATGCGGCTTCTGCACGCCGGGGATTCTGACGACGCTGATCGAGCTGTTGCGCGACAATCCGGATCCGACCGAACAAGACATCCGCGTCGGCATTTCGGGAAACCTTTGCCGCTGCACCGGCTACCACAACATCGTCGTCGCCGCGCTCGCCGCGGCGAAGCAAATGAAAACTGCGACCTAGCACGTGGAGTTATGAATTGGGTCGATTCTAGACCCCGCTCGTCCCATCGCCGCCGCCCTGGCAGGCGATGAGCGCTCTGTTCAAGACGGCGCTGCAGCGGAAGGAAAAGCGCGCCATCTCCCGGATGCTTACGGCAAACTCCGGTCAAGCTTAAGTTCGGGCGACGTCGACGACCGCTTCGGCAAAAGCCTTCGGAGCTTCCTGCGGAAGATTGTGTCCAATGCCGCCTTTGATGATCCGGTTCGCATATTTACCGGTGAATTTCTTGGCATAGGAACTCGGTTCCGGGTGCGGAGCGCCGTTGGCATCGCCTTCAAGGGTAATCGTAGGCACCGCGATGTCCGGAGCTAAGGCGAGCTTCTTTTCCAAATCGTCATATTTTGCTTCTCCCTCGGCCAGTCCGAGCCGCCAGCGATAATTATGGATGACGATGGCGACGTGGTCAGGATTGTCAAAAGATGCAGCGGTCCGATCGAACGTAGCGTCGTCGAAATTCCACTTTGGCGAAGCGAGTTTCCAAATCAGTTTTGAAAAATCGTGCCGGTATTTGTCGTAGCCGTCCCGACCGCGGTCGGTGGCAAAATAATATTGGTACCACCATTGCAGCTCGGCGCTCGGCGGCAACGGCGCCTTACCCGCTGCTTGGCTGCCGATCAGATAACCGCTGACCGAGACCAGAGCTTTGCAGCGTTCTGGCCAGAGCGCCGCGACGATGCAGGCTGACCTCGCCCCCCAGTCAAAACCGGCCAGAGTCGCTTGCTGAATTTTGAGCGCATCCATCAAGGCGACAACATCGGCCGCGACGACGGCTTGTTGCCCGTTGCGCGGCGTGTCGCTCGAAAGAAAGTGCGTGGTGCCATAGCCGCGCACATAGGGGACGATCACCCGGTGACCGGCGGATGCCAAGACGGGGGCGACATCGACAAAGCTGTAAATGTCATAAGGCCAGCCGTGCAGCAGAATGACCGGATGGCCGTCCGTGGGGCCAACTTCGGCGTAACCGATATTCAGTGTGCCGGCATCGATCTGTTTCAGTGAGGCGAAGGACTTGTGCGTCCCATTGGTCGCGGCCGGCCGCGTCGGTTTAGCCTCTTTGGACTGTGCGACCCCGGAGCCGACCATGCCGGCGGCGATAGTCACGGCCGCGGTGCCAAAGAAGTGACGGCGGTGTTGATTGATTTCTTCCGGCATTTTGAGCTCCTTCACTGCAAAGTTTCCCTACGTCGATTGATCGTCACGTTTTGTCTTCAGCGCTTCTCGTACGGATGGAAGATGTAGTCCTTTGCTTTCACGGCCACATGACAGGCGTATCCGCAATCCGACGGGCTGGGATCGGCCGCAAATTTGTCGGATGCGGCTTCATGGTTGAACAGCGAAATTATCGCATGACGACCTTGCATCGCCTGCTCATGGCAAATTGAAGACGTTGCTTTGCCTGCCGATGGCACCGGCGTTGTCTATTGCGCGAGCGAAGACTTCGGCGGTCGCCGCTTTATGACAACGCTCGAACGCTTTAAATATTTCGTCCGTGAATAGCCGAGCCAGCCTGCGCTTTAATTGCTCGCAGAGCAATGTGAAACGTGATGCCAGGACGTTGCTCTTGGGTGGGCAACTGGCCGGCATTTGCTTTAAGTCATTAGCAAACGCAGGGTACGCGAAGGCGCGAAACGCGCCGTGTCCACGCGATCTGAAATGGCGAGCCAGACGCGAGGCAGCTTCGCGTCATTGCGACCCCGAGCGAAGCGAGGGGAAAGCAATCCAGCGCGGCCGTGAGCATCCTTCGAAGGCCGCTCTGGGGTCACCTCAGGATGATGGAAATCGTCGTCACGGATATATTGACAAAAGTCACTGCTGTAGCTACCTACAGTGACGAATCTTGTCCCAGGAAGGACACCGCCGGGTGACGCCGGTGGAGGGGGGCGAGTACGGTTCCCGCGGGCTTGGGCCTCGTCAGCCTTGGTTCTCGGGCGGCTCTGGGCCAAAACGCCCGGCCGGCACTATGACCGGTCTGCGGGGAAACCCGCTGCACTGGGGCGGCAGGGGACGGATAACACCCGTCCCTGCGTGGTCCCGTCCCAGGAAGTGCGTGAACTGGAGCTGAGCGGTGGCGTTCGGTCGCTGCCGCAAGTGCCGTAGTGGAACGCCGGCAGGCGAGCGCGCCCGAAGCGGAAGGGGCGGCGCAAGCCGCCTTATCCGCGGCGCGCCCTGTGCGCCGCTTGCGTACAGGTCAGTTCTGCAGTCCGTATGACTGCACTGCGTCTGCCGGCGGTCCACTTCCTTCTTTTTATTTCTTCGTCATTGCGAGCGGATACAAGCAATCCAGTCTGAAATTCCGCCCTGGATTGCTTCGTCGCTACCGCTCCTCGCAATGACGGGAAAATGAAATCGACGGCGTTTTTCTC
>JBARER010000292.1:0-7088 GCA_049796395.1 Xanthobacteraceae bacterium | reverse complement strand
GCAGTCGCTCGACCGTCTGTTGCGTGAGGGCCGCGACGAATTGCGCGGACAATTGTGGACGCCGCACCGGCCGCCGCGGCCGGAGAAATCCGAAGGCGGCCGCACGCTCGTCATCAAGTCGGATTTCGAGCCGAAGGGCGACCAGCCGCAAGCGATCAAGGAACTGGTCGAAGGCGTGCGGCGCAACGACCGTTCGCAAGTCCTGCTCGGCGTCACCGGCTCGGGCAAGACCTTCACCATGGCCAAGGTGATCGAAGCGACGCAGCGCCCGGCGCTGATCCTCGCGCCCAACAAGACACTGGCTGCGCAGCTCTACGGCGAATTCAGGAGCTTCTTTCCCGACAACGCGGTCGAATATTTCGTCAGCTATTACGACTACTACCAGCCGGAAGCCTACATCCCGCGCACCGACACTTATATCGAGAAGGACTCCTCGATCAACGAGCAGATCGACCGCATGCGCCACGCCGCGACGCGGGCGCTGCTCGAGCGCGACGATGTCGTCATTGTCGCTTCGGTGTCGTGCATCTACGGCATCGGCTCGGTCGAGACCTATTCGGCGATGACTTTCACCGTCAAGCGCGGCGAGCGCCTCAATCAGCGGCAATTGCTCGCCGACCTGGTGGCGCTGCAATATAAGCGCTCCGGCGGCGATTTCTATCGCGGCGCGTTTCGCGTGCGCGGCGACGTGGTCGAGATTTTTCCGGCGCACTACGAGGACCGCGCCTGGCGGGTGTCGCTGTTCGGCGACGAGGTGGAATCGATCCACGAATTCGATCCGCTCACCGGGCAGAAGACCGACGAGCTGGAATTCGTCAAAATCTACGCCAATTCGCATTACGTGACGCCGCGGCCGACGCTGTTGCAGGCGCTGTCGGGCATCAAGCTTGAATTGCGGCAGCGGCTCGATCAGCTCAACGCCGCCGGGCGGCTCCTGGAAGCGCAGCGGCTCGAGCAGCGCACGCTGTACGACCTGGAAATGATGGAGGCGACCGGCGCCTGCGCCGGCATCGAGAACTATTCGCGCTATCTCACCGGCAGAAAGCCGGGCGAGCCGCCGCCGACTTTGTTCGAATACGTGCCGGACAACGCGCTGGTCTTCGTCGACGAAAGCCACGTCACCGTGCCGCAACTCGGCGGCATGTATCGCGGCGACTTCCGAAGGAAGGCGACGCTCGCCGAATACGGCTTCCGCCTGCCCTCGTGCATGGACAACCGGCCGCTACGTTTCGAGGAATGGGACGCGATGCGGCCGCAGACGACCGCCGTTTCCGCCACGCCAGGACCGTGGGAGCTCAATGAATCCGGCGGCGTTTTCACCGAGCAGGTGATCCGGCCGACCGGGCTGATCGATCCGCCGGTCGACGTGCGACCGGCGCGCACGCAAGTCGATGATCTGGTCGGCGAGGTGCGCCAGGTGGCGCAGCAGGGTTATCGGGCGCTCGTTACCGTGCTCACCAAGCGCATGGCCGAGGATTTGACCGAATACCTGCACGAGCAGGGCATTCGTGTGCGCTACATGCATTCCGACATCGACACCATCGAACGCATCGAGATCATTAGAGACCTTCGCTTGGGCGCCTTCGACGCGCTGGTCGGCATCAATCTGCTGCGCGAGGGCCTCGACATTCCGGAATGTGCGCTGGTCGCCATTCTCGATGCCGATAAGGAAGGATTTTTGCGTAGCGAAACCTCTCTGGTACAAACAATAGGCCGCGCCGCGCGCAACATCGACGGCCGGGTCATCCTTTACGCCGACCAGATCACCGGCTCGATGGAACGTGCCATGGCGGAGACCAACCGCCGGCGGGAGAAGCAGGAAGCCTACAATACCGAGAACGGAATCACGCCGGAGAGCGTGCGCAAGGGCATCGGCGACATCCTCAACAGCGTCTATGAGCGCGACCACGTGCTGATCGCCGCCGGCGCCGGCGAGGGCGGCGGATTCGAGGAAGCCGCCACCATCGGTCATAATTTCGAGGCAGTGATCGCCGATCTCGAAACCCGCATGCGCGCCGCCGCCGCCGATCTCGATTTCGAGGAAGCCGCGCGGCTGCGCGACGAGCTCAAGCGTTTGCGCTCGACCGAGCTCGCGGTGACGGACGACCCGACGGCGAAATTCATCGCACGACCTTCCCCTGGAGGGTCGACGCGCGGAGCGCGCCGGGGCGGCGGGACGTCAGGGAGCAAAATCCACAAGCCCTCGCTCGACGAAATGGGCATCGCGCTCTTCCACGAAGTGGCGCCGCACCGGGCCGGCGGCCGCCACGCGCCGCGCAAGCCGAGCCTCGATGAGATGGGACCCGGGGTCGAAAGCATCCCGGGGCGACGGGGCGGGCAAGAGGCGGGGAGCGTTTCCGGTTCGTCGTCCGGAGCAGACTCTGGCGCGACAGGGACGCCAAGAAACGGTCCGCGCTCCACGCTCGGCCGCCCCGGCATGCGTGGCGGTTTCAAGCCACGACGGCGATAGGGCGCTTCGTATCTTTTCTTGATACGATTGCTTGTCTTTTGTATCACTGAATGATACATTGCGCCCATGGTCCGGGGTTTCAAGGATCGCGTGACCGAGGCCGTGTTCCGCGGCGAAAGCCCGAAAGGCTTCCCGTCCGATCTGGTCAAGATAGCGCGCCGCAAGCTCGGCTATCTTGACGCTGCCGTCGACTTGCGCGACCTGCGCCAGCCGCCCGGCAATCGTCTCGAAGCGCTCAAGGGCAATCGCCAAGGCCAACATTCGATCCGGATCAACGACCAGTTCCGAATTTGCTTCCAGTGGACGCCGCAAGGCCCGACTGACGTCGAAGTGACCGACTATCATTAGGAGACTGCGCCATGCCGAAAAAGCTTCCGCCGTTGCATCCCGGCGAAGTATTGCGCGAGGAATTCCTCGGGCCGCTCGGTCTCTCGGCCGGAGCGTTGGCCAAGGCGATGGGCGTGCCGCGCACGCGGGTCGAGCGCATTGCCGCCGAATCGATTGGCATCACCGCCGACACGGCGCTGCGGCTCGGCAAGGCGCTCGGCACGTCAGCGCAACTTTGGCTCAATCTGCAAAACCGCTTCGACATGGAAACCGCCGAGCGGGCAATCGGTAAGCAGCTTGCGCGCATTTCACGGGTGAAGGCCGCGTGATAAGTTGCGCCCCACGCTCGCGAATCACTTAACCCCGAACCCGGAGGCCGCCATGGCGAAAGGTCAGATGCGAGGCAACAAGGAAAAGAAGAAGCCGAAGCAAGACAAGAACAAGAAGAAGGGCGGCGCCGCGCCCTCGCCGTTCGCCGGCATGCACAGCCAGTCGCCGCCCGGCGGTAATCAGTACGGCAAGAAGCACTAAGCGGTCAGAAACAGCCAGCGCGGATCGGCGCGACGGCGCAATTTCGCGCTGACTTTGCGCCGCTCCCGTCAATTGACATTCATGGTCGGCGCCGACCGCGCGGCCCGCGACCTATGCCGACGGAACAGGAACCAAGCCATCGGGGTCGAGTTGAGCCACATCAAACTCGAATCGCCAGGAGCTCCGTCATGGCCGCAAAAGCGAAGACGCTCGACGATCTGTTCGAAGACACACTCAAGGACATCTACTACGCCGAAAATAAAATCCTCAAAGCTCTGCCCAAGATGGCAAAAGCCGCTCAATCCGAAGAGCTGAAGGGCGCTTTTGAAAAGCACCTCAAGCAAACCGAAGGGCAGGTTTCGCGGCTGGAACAGGTGTTCCGCCTGATCGACGTGCCGGCGCGAGGCAAGAAGTGCGACGCGATCGAAGGCATCATCGCGGAAGGCTCCGAGATCATCAAGGAATTCAAAGGCGCGCCGGCGCTCGACGCCGGTCTAGTCTCAGCCGCCCAGGCGGTGGAGCATTACGAAATCGCGCGCTACGGAACCCTGAAGCGTTGGGCCGAGCAGCTCGGTCTTCAGAAAGCTGTCGGCCTGCTCGACGAGACGCTGACCGAAGAAAAAGACACCGACGAATCCCTCACCGAGCTTGCCGATACCATGATCAATGAACGGGCCGAAGCGGCGGAATAACGGCGGGGCGATTTTCATTTTCCGGAACCGGCTCCCGCGCGCGCCTAAATTGGTCAAAGGCGCGGCGCGCGAGCGTGCGAGGTGGGCTTGCCCTATCCGTTGATCACCTCGGCGATCATCATGTCGTGCGGGTTGACGATCAGGAGCTTGCCGTTGACCTTGGCGTAGTCATAGGACCGCAGCGCGGGAACGGCGGTGGCCGTCTTCGACGGAACGGCGTGCACCGTCACGGTGCTCGGCAATGCCGAACTCGTCGACGGCTGGAAGCTCGACGGCGCGTTCGACACGGCGGCGCTGCTCAAATCGTTCCAGGCGGTTTTCTGCTGCTGGCTCGACAGCGTCAGGCTATCGGCGGCGGCTTTGGCGGGCGACGAGAACAGGGCTGCCGAAGCCGGCGCGGAGGCCAGCATGGCGCCGGACAACAGCGCGGCGGCGACGGCGAGTGCGGTGGATGATTTCATTGGCGATCTTCTCCTTGCGGAACGATCGCCCCGTCATGGCAACGCGGTGCGCAGAGAAGCTGTTTCGTTACATCGGGTTCATGTCCGCGGCGCGGAGTCGCGGGTCGTCATAACGGATCGATCCAAACAGGACCGCGAGCCTCTGATGGCGACCTGCTCAAACAGCCTCGGTATTTCGCGTTCTGAGAAACCCGCCGCTTGCAGGACCCACACCGCCGACGACAGAACCTCCGTCGCGATGTCGTACCGCTCAGGATTTTCGATCCGGATATTTCCTTCTGGCATCGTTTCCGCTCCCTCTGTGATCAATTGGGTCAGATAATCATACGCCTGCAAAGGGCGCGCAGCGCAACTTCCGGTAGATCTATTCACACCGATTTGCTATCGCTGCCTTGGGCAGTTGGTACTTCGGGGGTGCGCGTGTATGGGCGGCGGGACCGGTGACGGCGGCGATGGGGACCTTGAGAAGGCGCTTTCTTCGGATATTGAAACTTCGCCGAACGAAGCTGCCGATCCTCCCGAGCTTATCGACGCGAAAATACCTTTTGATATTCGTAAGAAATACGAACTCCTCAGCTATCGAAACGCAGCCGTCATTCTCAGTGAATCGCGGCGCCCGGAATTCAATGACTTGCTGGAGGCGCTCCGCGGCTTCAGCATATCGACCAATATGATCCGACGAGCGGGGGGAAATGAGTCGGAAATCCCTAAGCTATTTACCGCGGCCCTGCGCCCAACTCAGTGGTACGAGACCATCATTCAAGGTGACCTTTTGGTCCGTCTCACTTGGCGCCGGCAAGCTGGCACAACAAAAAAAGGCAAACCGATATTTGAGACAGAGTCGCGGGAGATTAAACGCCAGAGGTACCTTGATGGACACAAAATCGATTATGTGAAAAATCGCGTCGCATTTGATATTGAATGGAATTCAAAGGATCAGACGTTTGATCGGGACTTATACGCTTTCAATGCCTTCTTTCTCAGCGGGATTATCGACGTTGGCGTCTTAGTGACCCGCGGTGAAAGTTTGAGTCCGGTGCTCAGACAATTAGGTCCAGCGCTGAGGAAGGATGGACGGCGCGAACATAAAACAGTCGACGGAAGCCAAGTGCCCCGAATGACACACGAGAAATATGGAGCGAGCACTACGTGGTGGGGAAAATTGATCTATCGCCTAAATGCAGGTCGAAATGGCGGATGCCCGGTTTTGGCCGTCGGTATTACACCGGCATGTATCAGCGATTGGCCGAAGAAAAAAATCTGACCTCTTTATCAACGCCAGAGTGGTTTGCATAAGTTTTCCAAGTCGGCCGATAATTTTCGTCCGCTTGATTTCCCCACATCGCCCAATTTTTACGAGTACCCCTCGCAAATAATTCAAGAAACGGTCCGGAACTGCAAGCTTCAATGATTCCGTACTGCTCGTCTGGCTTGCGGGAATGTTCGCGCTTGCGTGTCGCGAGAAGATTCACTTGCCGCCGGCCCGGTGCAAGAGTTCGTGCATTTTTTCCACGAACGCCGAATAAAATGAGTTCGGTAACGTTGCGAAAATAGAAGCCGACACCGCGGCCATCAGAACCGCCATCCTTCCGAACCTTGTGCCACACGAGGTTTGATTTGTAGTTGAAACCCCACGCCTTCATAACCGCCAGTCCTTCGGGCAGAAGAGCGTTGGGGCACCACAAGTAAAGGTGGGCCGTTTGTTTGGCGATTTGCGAAACGGGAAGCACCTGTATTTCTTCGAAAGTGAGCGTGCGATAGCGCGAAAGGCGCCGGTGCTCGGGCGCGATTTTCCCGGTCTTGTTCGTGAACTGCCACGGCGGGTCTGCGAGAATTGTCGCAAACTTCCGCTCGCCGGCAAATCCGAGAAGGTCTAATCCCACGCTGTCGATAGAGTCAGAAAGCATGCGAAAAGACTACTTTTGTTGTGTGAACATATAGTGAACATACACAAGAATGGCAGCAAGTCCAGCGCCTTCCCTACCGCTTCAGCTTCGCCGTGAAGGAAAAACCGCCGCCGCCGCAGCACGGGCAGCTCATGGCGATCAGGATCGACTGCTTCTGCTCGTCGGAGAGGTCGGCGCGCTCCAGCATGGCCGAGGTTTGGCGCTGAAATAGCTCGTGCAGCGTCAGATCGCTGACGAGGATTTGCTCGTCTGCCGGCGCGAGGCTGTCGGCCGCCGGCGCGTGCCTGTCATCGTTTTTCCGCATTGCTTATGGCCTCTGCCACCAATCTAATCGCGCGCCGGCGTCGTAACTACCCCATGACCGCAACTGACAGCGAATCCTTCTATGCCGCGGTGCCGGTGCGGCGCGGTTTTCGCAGCCTGATGGACCCAGGGCGCTACACGCCGCTGCCGCTCGACTGGATGGTCGGTATCGCCGACATCGTACAGTCGACCAAGGCGATCGCGGAACAGCGCTACAAGGCCGTCAACATGGCCGGCGCCGCGGTGATCGCGGCGGTGACCAACGCGCTGGGCGGCCGCGAATTTCCCTTCGTGTTCGGCGGCGACGGCGCCAGCTTCGCGGTGTCGCCGGATGATCACGATCGCGCCCGCGAGGCGCTGGCGGCGACCGCGGTATGGGTCGAGGAGAGCCTCAACC
>JBARER010000291.1:0-6410 GCA_049796395.1 Xanthobacteraceae bacterium | reverse complement strand
CACCGCCACCGACGCGGCGAAATATTTCGACCCCTATGCGACGGCAATCGCGGCGATCGGCAGTCGCGCCGGCAACGCGGAACCGCCGGGCCGGCCCGGCATTTCGGTCAAGCTGTCGGCGCTGCATCCGCGCTATGAGGCGATTTCGCGCGATCGCGTACTCGCCGAGCTCGTGCCGCGCGTGATCGAGCTCGCGCGGCTTGCCAAAGACCACGACCTGCAATTCACCGTCGATGCCGAGGAGGCGGATCGCCTGGAGCTGTCGCTCGACATTGTCGGCGTTGTGCTCAGCGACTCTTCGCTCACCGGCTGGGAGGGCTTCGGACTGGCGGTCCAGGCCTATCAGAAGCGCGCTTTGGCGGTGATCGACTGGATCGAACAGGCCGCCGCGGCGACACGGCGCAAGCTTTCGGTCCGGCTGGTCAAAGGCGCGTATTGGGACACCGAGATCAAGCGCGCCCAGGAACGCGGGCTCGCCGACTATCCGGTGTTTACCCGCAAGCCGATGACCGATCTCTGCTACATGGCCTGCGTGAAGCGGCTGCTCGCGGTGCGGCCGCGGCTATACCCCCAATTCGCAACGCATAATGCGCTCACGGTCGCGAGCATCATCGAGGATGCCAACGGGGTCGCGGATTACGAATTCCAGCGGCTCTACGGCATGGGCGAGGCGCTCTATACGGCGCTGTTTGCCGAATTCCCAAAGGCCGCCTGCCGCATCTACGCGCCGGTCGGCAATAATCGCGATCTGCTCGCTTATCTGGTGCGACGGCTGCTGGAGAATGGCGCCAATTCGTCCTTCGTCTCGATTGCCGCCGATCCCAATGTGCCGATCGACGATATTTTACGCCGTCCGCAGAGCATCCTCGCCGGCACCGGCGCCGCGCGCAATCTGAAGATTCCGCTACCGCGCGACCTTTATCGGCCGGAGCGGCTGGGTTCGACCGGAGTGGAATTCGGCGACCGCGCCGGCCTTAAGGCGCTGCTGAACGAAGTTCGCGAGGCCATCCGGCCGCAGACGCGATCCGCGCCGCTGATCGACGGCATTGTCCTTCCCGGCATTGAGCGCACCGTGCATTCGCCGATCGACGGCCAGCAGATCGGCACGGTTGCCGAAGCCGATGAAGCGATTGTCGGCGCTGCCATCGCCGCCGCGGCCGCCGGCTTTCCGGCTTGGAACGCAACGCCGCTCGAACGGCGTGCCGCGACCTTCGAGCGTGCCGCCGGCCGGCTCGAAGCCGCGCGCGGCCAGCTTCTTGCGCTGCTGCAGAGCGAAGCCGGCAAGACGCTGGACGATGCGCTTGCCGAATGGCGCGAGGCGATCGATTACTGCCGCTATTACGCTGCGGAGGCTCGCCTGACGCTCGCCACGCGGCCAATGCCGGGACCGACCGGCGAAAGCAACGTCTTGCGTTATCGCGGGCGCGGGGTATTCGCCTGCATCAGCCCGTGGAATTTCCCGCTGGCGATTTTCCTCGGCCAAGTCAGCGCCGCGCTGGTGGCCGGCAATGCGGTGGTCGCCAAGCCGGCCGAGCAGACGCCGCTGACGGCCGCGCTTGCGGTTGCACTGTTGCACGAGGCGGGCGTGCCCAAGACGGCGCTGCATCTTGTTCCTGGCGACGGCAGGGTCGGCGCCATCGTTGTCGCCGACCCGCGCATCGCCGGCGTCGTCTTCACCGGATCGACCGAAGTTGGCCGCGCGATCAACCGCGCGCTGGCGAACAAGCACGGGCCGATCGTGCCGCTGATTGCCGAAACCGGCGGCATCAATGGCATGATCGTCGACGCCACCGCGCTGCCCGAACAAGTCGCCGACGATGTGATCGCCTCGGCGTTTCGTTCGGCGGGCCAGCGCTGCTCGGCGCTGCGGCTCCTGTGTCTGCAGGATGAGGTCGCCGAGCGCATCGTGCCAATGCTGATCGGCGCCGCGCGCGAACTCAAAGTCGGCGACCCGCGCGACATCGCGACCCATGTCGGACCGGTGATCGACGCCGACGCCAAAAGCAAGCTCGACGGCTGGCTTGTGGAGATGGAGCGCGCCGGCCGCCTGCGTTTCCGCTCCGATGGCGACGTGACGCTACCGGCGGGCGGCAGCTATGTCGCGCCCGCGATCGTCGAACTCGACCGCGCCATCGATCTCAAGCAGGAAATTTTCGGACCCGTGCTCCATGTCGTGCGTTGGCGCGCCGACCGGCTTGAGGCGCTATTAGATGACATCGCGAGCAATGGCACCGCGCTGACGCTCGGTATTCAGTCGCGCATCGACTTGACGGTCGAGCGCATCGCCGCCCGCCTTCCGCACGGCAACGTCTACGTCAATCGCAACATGATCGGCGCCGTCGTCGGCACCCAGCCGTTCGGCGGCACGCTTCTCTCCGGCACTGGGCCAAAGGCCGGCGGCCCGGGTTATCTGCACCGCTTCGCCACCGAGCAGGTCGTGACCGTCAATACCGCGGCCGCGGGCGGCAATGCCGGCCTCTTGGCGCTCGACGACGAAGACCGGGCTACCGGGTGAAACCCGTTGCGTCGCGTGGAATTAACACAATCGCGACAAGATCCCGGTATTCTGATGAACCATGGCTGATTCGGTCAACCGCCTCTATCAGGCCACGCTGGCCTGCCGGCACGACGATCCGTCGACTTCGCGGACAGCGCGCCTCTTGCGCGCGGGCCGCAGCAAGATGGCCAAGAAGCTTGCCGAGGAGGCCGTCGAGGTCGTCATCGACGCCATGAACGGCGACCGCGAGGCCGTGGTCAAGGAAAGCGCCGATCTGATCTATAATCTGGTCGTGCTGTGGGTCGCCACCGGCATCCGCCCCGACGACGTCTGGAAAGAGATGGACCGGCGCGAACGGCTCCTGGGCATCGCCGAGAAAGTTCCCAAGAAACTACCCGAAGACTTCCCGCGCCGGAAAATCGTCGTGCTCGAAGGCCGCCGCGCCCGCAAACGCCGCTGATCCGCCCCGCATCCCTTCAGACCGGCCATGATTGACCAGTTTATCTCGGCGGTCGCGTCGACCATCATCGTGGTGATCTCGGCTGGTGGCTATCTCGGCGTCGTCGCTCTCATGGCGATCGAGTCGGCCTGCATTCCGCTGCCGTCCGAGATCATCATGCCGTTTGCGGGTTATCTGGTATCGACCGGTCAGTTCAGTCTGATCGGCGCCGCGACCATGGGCGCGATCGGCTGCAACATCGGCTCGACCATTGCGTATTACGTGGCGGCCACGGGTGGGCGTGCCGCATTGGAACGCTGGGGCGCCTACGTCCTGATAGGAGCGCACGAACTCGCGCGGACCGAACGCTTTTTTATGCGGTACGGCGCCATCACGGTGTTCGTCGGACGGCTCATGCCGCTGGTTCGCACCTTCATCGCCTTCCCTGCCGGGCTGGCGCGGATGCCGATGCTGAAATTCCAGATCTACACTTTCCTCGGCTCGTGGCCGTGGTGCTTTGCGCTCGCCTATATCGGCTCGGTGCTAGGCACCCATTGGAACAGCAACCCGACTTTTCGCAAATTTTTCCACGACTTCGACGGCGTCGCGACAGCACTCGTGATGGCCGGATTTGTCTGGTTCGTCTGGATCAAATGGCGCGAAAGGAACGGTTCGAGCCCCTAAAGCGGACCTTAGTGGCTGCTCGAACGGCGATTTGGAGCGGTCTCATCTTATGATTGGTTTGGCGTCGTAATGCGGGTATCCTTCGGACCGCATTGGCGCCTAATTTGGCTTCCAGACATAACGGCGCCGCCGGCAAAATCGGGCCGTACGCGATGGGCCGTGGTGGGCGGTGCCAAGCTGGCCATGACGGAGTGGCCGTGAAACAACGAACTTCCAGATCGGCCAGTGCCCCGCGGACGGCGAGAATGCGTCTGGCCGGCTGGTTTGCCGCGACCACTCTGTTCGGCGTCTCATCCGCACTCTCGGCAGCGGGCTTGGCGGTCCTCGTGGCGGGGCCTGTTTTCGCGCAGTCCGGACTTGCTCAGTCCGGACTTGCCCAGTCCGGCTCTGGCTCGGCGCCACCCGGCACCGCCAATGTGCAAGCCAGTCCCGGCCCGGCCGTACCGCAACCGAAAGCGCAGCCGCAACTAGGCGGCCCGGCAGCGGCGCCGCCGCCCACGGGACTGGTGCTGCCGCCGCAACCGCCACCGCCGCCTTTGCTGGGCGGTTCGCCAAATCCTTCCGGCTCGCCAACGGCTTCTGGCTCGCCAAATCCTGCCGGCGCACCCAGCGCTTCCGGCTCGCCAAGCGCTTCACCGGAACAGCGCGGATTGCTCAACGGCTTCGGCGCGTGGTGGGACAAGTCGATCGCCGACTGGAAAGCCAAGATGAAAGAGCAGCAAACCAAGCTTGACGCGATGAACAAACAGTCGGCGGATGCCGCCAAGGACGCGGCGGTCGCGACCCAGCAGGCGCTCAAAAATGCCGCAGATGCCATGCGGCCGTCGCACGTGATCGAGATCCAACAAACCTGTCCGGTGGCGGGCAACGGCGCCGCCGATTGCGCCACCGCGGCGACGAATGTTTGCAAGGCCAAGGGCTACAGCAGTGGCCAGCCGCTCGACGTGCGCACCGCCGAGAAGTGCTCCGACTCGCTCTGGGTCTCGGGCAAGACCCCGACCGCCGCGGATTGTCCGGTGGAAACGACGTTGTTACGCGTGGCCTGCCAATAACCCGCCGCGCCACCTCCATCGCAAATGTGCTAAAGCTCCTGGCCCCGCTCCTTCCTTGCGGCGCTTATCTGCGCGCAAGCGGGAACGGCGGCGAAAGACGCGAACATTAGAATCGGACCACCGGGAGGAGAGCTTGGCCGTCATGATGTCAGATGCCGATCGCAACAAGGCCGCCGATATCCTTCTGCAGGCGGAAAAAGAGCGCAAGCAGGCCGTTCCGCTCACCAAGACTTGGCCGCACATCACCATGGAAGACGCCTATGCGATCTCCACCGAAGTGGCCAACCGCAAGATCGCAGCCGGCGCCAGACTGATCGGCCACAAGGTCGGCCTGACCTCGAAGGCCATGCAGCGCTCCTCGCAAATCGACGAGCCGGATTACGGCCACCTGCTCGACAACATGATGATCGCCGACGGCGCGCGCATTGCGCATGAGAATTTTTGCCTGCCGCGGGTCGAGGTCGAGCTCGCCTTCGTGCTCGGCAAGCCGTTGCGCGGTCCCGGCGTCGGCCTGACCGACGTGCTGCGTGCCACCGAATATGTGGTGCCGGCGATCGAGATCGTCGATGCGCGCCTGCAGGATCCGCGCAAGATTTTCGACACCGTGTCCGATAACGGCGCCGCCGCCGGCATCGTGGTCGGCGGCCGTCCGGTCGGTCCGCTCGAAGTCGACCTGCGCTGGGTCGGCGGCATCATGTACCGCAATTCCGAGATCGAGGAGACCGGCGTCGCCGCCGGCGTCCTCGGCCATCCCGCGCTCGGCGTCGCTTGGCTTGCCAACAAGCTCGGTCAGCACGGCGTGAGCCTGGAAGCTGGTCATCTGGTGCTGGCCGGCTCGTTTACGCGTATCGTGTTCGCGCGCAAGGGCGATACGCTGCACGCCGATTTCGGTCAGCTCGGCGGCATCGCCGTACAGTTTGTCTAGAAATTGATAGCGCCTGATCTTTTCGGAAAGCCGGTTTTCGTTTTTCGGAGCACGCCTTAGAACAATCATCCAAGATAAAAAAACTTCACTGGGGGGAACACATGAGCACGAGCGAAGCCGCCGTCGGCGGCGACGGCTCCATCAGCGACGTTGTCGCCCGCATTGAGCGCTTGCCGATCTCGTGGTGGCACATCAAGGCTCGGATCATCATCGGCGTCGCGACGTTCTTCGACGCATTCGACGCGCTCGCCATCGCCTTCGTGCTGCCGGTGCTGGTGCCGGCGTGGAAACTCAACGGCCCGAAAATCGGTCTGTTGATCTCCGCCGGCTATCTCGGACAGCTCGGCGGCGCCTTGTTCTTCGGCTGGATCGCCGAGCGTAACGGCCGCATCCGCGCCATGGTGTGGTCGATCCTGATCTTCGCCGTCATGAGTCTCGCCTGCGCGTTCGCCTGGGATTATCGCTCGCTGGTCGCAGCGCGCATCATCCAGGGTTTCGGTCTCGGCGGCGAGGTCCCGGTCGCCGCGGCCTATATCAGCGAGCTTGCGCGCGCCAAGGGCCGCGGTCGCTTCGTCCTGCTCTACGAGTTGGTGTTTCCGATTGGACTGGTTGCCGCTGGATTTTTGGGAGCATTCATCGTGCCCAGGTTCGGCTGGCAGTGGATGTTCGTGATCGGCGCGCTGCCGGCCTTCGTCGCCATGAGTTTGCAGCGGCTGTTGCCGGAATCGCCGCGCTGGCTGGCAACGCGCGGCCGCGCCGCCGACGCCGCGGCGGCCATGTCCGAAATCGAGCGCGAAACGGAAAAATCCACCG
>JBARER010000290.1:0-7993 GCA_049796395.1 Xanthobacteraceae bacterium | reverse complement strand
CACCAGATCGTGCTTGCCGATACCGCGCGCTTTCGCGTCGTCGGCATTCATGCGCGCGATCCAGTAATAATAACCGTCGACCGGCACGCGATGGTCCTCAATATTGAGCAGGAACGAATCCTTGCCGTCGCCCTGCGTATGGAACGAGTATTTCGAGTGCGGGGTGAGAAGCTGCAGCGGATAGCGCTCGAACAGCTCGCCGGAATGCGCGCCTTCCCATGACGGCTCGTATTTGACGATCGGCGGCCGCTCCGGATCGTTGAAACGCTTGAGCGAATTGCACTCGAATTCGAGCTTGCCGGACTGGGTCTGCAGCCCGCGCAAATATTCCTCGGTATAATCCGACGGCAGCGGCTGCGCCTCCGGCACGTCTTTCTTGCGGTTCTCGTAGAACCAGCGAAACGACACCGGCGGGCGCAGCTTTTCCTTTTCGGCCGGCACGACGAAATAGCCGCGTTTGAGGAATTTCTTCCATGATATGTGTTTCGGCAGGTCGGAGGCGAGGAAAACGCGTTTGACCCAGTCGATCTCGTTGACGCCCTCGGAGAAATAATTGGCGAGGCCGAGCGGCTTGCACAATTCGTTGAAGATCCAGTAATCGGACTTCGATTCGCCGAGCGGCTTGATCGCCGGCGCCTGGAAGACGATGACGCGGTGATTGAGCTGCTGCTGGCCATGATGGCCGTAGCCGCCAAGCCCGGCCCATTCCGAGATATCGACGCGCTCGAAATTGGTGCAGGCCGGCAGGATCACGTCGGCGAATTTCGCCTCGCCCTCGAACCAGATCGACTGGTTGACCACGAATTCGAGGTTCGGCGACTGATACATCCGCACCCAGCGATTGGTGTTGTTCATCGTCGAGAGGATCGAGCCGCCGTATTTGTAGAGCATGTGCACCGGCGAATGGCCGGGCGCAGGATAAGTGAATTTCGGAAACTGATGCTCGATCGATTTGCCGACCCACGGATAGCCTTCGGCCTTGCCGTCGAGGATCGCCTCGGGGACGAAGATGCGCGGAATGCGCTGGTTGTTCGAATTCATCGTCGGCAATTGCGGCATGCGCTGATAAAGCTCGACCGGCATCGAGGTGTTTTCCAGATCGCCGGACATGCCGCCATCGGCGTAGCCGGGGAAATAGAAATTGAAATCGAGCGGGCAGCCCCACTGCAGATTGCCCATGTTCACGCCGGGCTTGCCCAGGCCCTGCATGGCGACGAGGCAGACCATGACGCGGGCCCATTGCACGCCGGTCTGATTGCGGCAGGCGCCGCCGTGGCCGTTGCCCCAGCCGCCCGGCGCCAGATAAACGCGCTTCTTGCCCCATTCGCGGGCCAGCGCACGAACGTCCTTGGCCGGAATGCCGGTTTCCTTTTCCTGCCACTCGGGCGTTTTCGCGATCCCGTCTTCGTCGCCGACGAGATACGCCTTCCACTTGTCGAAGCCGATCGTGTGCGTCTCGACATAGGCCTTGTCGTAGAGGCCTTCCTTGATCCAGACGTAAGCAATCGCCATCGCCATCGCGACCGAGGTCGTCGGCTTCGGCGCGAACCATTTGCCGGGCAAAAACTGCGCCGAAGCGTTGTAGTA
The DNA here is from genome assembly GCA_049796395.1 of Xanthobacteraceae bacterium. Lineage (GTDB taxonomy): Bacteria > Pseudomonadota > Alphaproteobacteria > Rhizobiales > Xanthobacteraceae > BOG-931. The sequence continues at coordinate 6,406 of JBARER010000290.1, read as the reverse complement.
CGGATCGACGTGGACGACCTTGATGCCGAGCTTGGGATCTTTGAGCCACTGCCGCCGCGTGGTGCCTTCCTGCGCGCCGTAGGAGCCTGAGGTCGATTCCGGGTCTGCCGCCCAGAACACGACCATGTCGCAGTTCTGCAGACAATCCTCGACCGTACCGTAGGTTTCCGACTGGCCGACGCGCAGCGTGTGGCCCCAATGATGCACCGCGCCCCAATACCAGCCTTCCCAGGAATCCGGATTGTGGTGGATGCGCGTCATGCCCACCGCATTGGCGAAGCGGAACAGCGCCGAGAGATAATAACCGATATTGCCCCAGGTGTGATGCGAGCCGTGCGAGAAGGTGATTGCGCCTGGGCCGTATTCGCGCTTCTGCCGCTTGATCTCGTCGGTGACGAGCTTGATCGCCTCGTCCCACGAAATGCGGACATAGCCGGACTTACCGCGGTTTTGCGAATTGCGCTCGCCGTTCGGATCGAAATCGACGCGCTTCATCGGATACAGCAGCCTATCCGGCGAATAGACGATCGACTTGGCGTTCTGGCCATGCGGCGCCAGCGTCGTCTTGCGCGGCGGCGTCAGCTTTTGTCCCTTGGCCTCGATGGTCCATGAGGCGCCGTCCTCGGCCTTGAGATCGATCGGCGTCAGGCGGACGATCTTGCCGTCCTTGACGTCGACAAACACCGGCCCACCGTTGGTCATGTTGCAATAGCGCGTGACGCCGCGCCGCAATTTGACGCCGTATTTGAGCCCGGCCGACTGGCTCATCATCAGCGTCTGCGCGAACCAATTGGTCAGGTATTCCGGTCCCTCGACGGTGAGCACGAAATCCTTTTGTGCGTTGATCTGATCGAGCCAATTGATCGGCGGCGTCAGCAAGCCAACGCCGATCTTGGCATTCTTGAACATAAGCCTGATGTCGGGCGCCGCGTGAATGCCGGCCTCCGACGTCACGATGCCCTTTTTGAACTTGAACCAGCGGCCGATGCCCTCGTCGCGCGCCATGATCTGGGCGACGAAATCGTGCGCTTCGAGCCGGTTGCTGAATTCCGGATGGCGCTGGGCCGCGCGCTTGAGAAGCTGCGCCGCGCCGAACAGAATGATCGGAAATTTGAGCCTCGCGAGCGCCATCGCTTCCTCCTCATTTCGCGCGTGAGCGCGCGGACCGCCGCGCGGGGGCATATCCCCCTTGAATTGCACGCAACCCGGAATGTCTAATTCTGCAATAATTCTCGGGGATTTGGAAACGCTTTGAGCGTCCGGTAGTGTTCCAGTTTAAATTAGGCGCTGCTAGCGGTTGAGACCTTTTCCCGCATAGCGGCAAGCAGGCCTTGAATGTATTCCATAGTTTTCGCATCAGGAGAATGGCCAAAATGATTCCACCTTCTCTGCTCAAAGAACAAACATGTACGCAACTCAGCTAGAGTTTCATTGCGCCTCCCATTCGCAATCTCAGCGCATCGTTCAAGCGATCCCCATTCTGCATATCCGTCGAATGTCAGGGCAAATTGGCCGATTTCCTGCCAAGTGGCATTCTCACCCGGGATCTGCGCACGGGTGAGGAGGGAATCGGGGATTTTCTCTGGAGATGCCATACCCCTTATCCTGTTCCGTTCCTTACCGATAATAATGCCATACTCAATGGACCTCAGGTCAGATACGCCTCGGCTGGGGACGTCCCCGGCGATGATTTGCGGCGTCCCGCTCAGCGCGCGACGATGTTCTTCATGTCGCTTCGCCGCCCGGCGAGGAAGGCCCGCATATTGTCGACGATCAGCGGCATGATGAAATCCTCGTATTCGACGATGTAGCCGCCGACATGCGGCGTGATGAATACATTCGGCAGGCTCCAGAACGGACTGTCGGGCGGCAGCGGCTCGGTCTGGAAAACGTCGAACGCGGCGCCGGCAATGCGGCGCTCCCGCAGCGCCTCAATCAGCGCCGCCTCGTCGACCGTCTGGCCGCGGCCGGCGCTGATGTAATAGGCGGAAGGCTTCATCGCGGCGAACACCGCGCCGTCGAACAGATTGAGGTTGGCGGGCGTCGCCGGCAGGACGTTGATGAGGTAGTCGGCTTTGGCCGCGGCATCGCGCAGCTCCTCCATCGGCAGCATCGCGTCGAATCCCTTTTCCGCGCGCGGCGCCCGGCTGACGCCGATCGTGCGCATGCCGAAGGCCTTGAGCAGCTCGCCGATCGCGGCGCCGACGACGCCGGTGCCGACAATCGCCGCGGTCTTGCCGTAGAGCGTGCTCCATAACCGGCGCTGCCAGACGCGATGCTGGTGATCTTCGACTTGGCGGGTCGCATCGCGGCTGACCGCCATCATCATGTAAACCACCTGTTCGCGCATCGGCGCGCCGTGGATGCCGCGCCCGCTGGTGATCAGCACATCAGGTTTGAGCGAGGGCGAGCGCAGGAAATGATCGACGCCGGTGGCGAGCGACTGGATCCATTGCAGACTCGGCGCGCCGGTCAACATATGGTCGCGCAACTCGAGGCCGAACATCATCATGACGTCCACATCGGCAAGGTCGCCCTTTACTTCGGCGGCGTCGCGGAACACCGCGAATTGCAGTTCCGGAAACTCCGCCCGCAACCGGTCGCGGTACATTTCGGCGTGAACGTCGACGATGAGGACTTTGGTCATGCCGGTGGCAGCCCGAAATACCGGGCGGCATTGTTGCACGCGACGTCGGCGCGCACATCGTCGGCAAGCGGCACGTGGTCGAGCCACTCGCCAGCTTCCTGCGCCGTTTCGAACGGATGGTCGGCGGCGAACATCACCCGGTCGCGGCCGAGCGCGGCGAGCGTGCAGTTGAGCGGCTCCGCCGAGCACATGCCGGACGTGGTGACGGCGACATTCTCGCGGATGTATTGCGACGGCGGCTTTTTGAGCTTGAGGCCGTGAAACGCGGCGCGGCTGTCGAAGCGCCAGAGCAGGAACGGCAGCGTCTCGCCAAGGTGACCGAGCATCAGCCGGCTATTCGGAAAACGGTCGAAATGCCCGCTGACGATCAGCCGCATAGCGTGCGAGCCGGTCTCGAAGCCCCAACCCCACATCGGCCGCATCAGCTCCTTGTAGCCGGAGAGCACCGTCGGCTGCGCCACCGGATCGGCCGGATGGATATAAATCACCGCGCCGAGCGCATCGGCGCGCTCCCAAAACGGATAAAGATCGGCGGCGTCGAGATATTGACCGTGGGTGTGGCCGTTGATCATGGCGCCGGCGAACTTCAGTTCGCGCACGCAACGCTCGAGCTCGTCTGCGGCCGCTTTCGGGTCCCCCATCGCCAAATGCGCGAAGCCGGAATAGCGGTCGGGCCGCTTGCCGATTTCACGAGCGAGAAAGTCGTTCGACTCTTGCGCGCGGCGGGTCGCCGTGGCGGCATCGCGTTCGGCTTGCACGCCCGGCCCGGCGATCGACAGCACCGAGCGCACGATCCCGGCCTCATCCATGCTCTTGAGCCGCAACTCGCCGAAATCGGCCAGATTGCGAAAAAAGTATTCGGCGCGCTCCGGTGGGACTTCGGACATGGTCGGCCGCCAGTAATCGACCAGACCGGGCGACAGAAAATGCTCCTCAAGCGCGATTTTCCTGACCATGCCGCCCCCTCACCGCTTTAAGCCTGTGCCGCTCTCTGTACCTTAATTCGGATATTGGCTACAAACCCTCCCATCGCACATCAGCGGCTTAAAACTTTCAGCGGAGGAGAGCCCGTGACGCAGAAAATACGCGGGGTGACGTTTGAGGAAAACCTCAACAATGCGATGGGACTTGAGTTCTACAACCTGTCGCATCGCTTCGGCTATCAGTCGCCGAACTGGCCCTATTTCGAAGACGTCAAGATCGAGCGCATTCATTACATGGCCAAATCGGGCGTGCTGTCGCAGCGCATCACCACCTCGATGCACAACACCACGCACATCGACGCACCGGCGCATGTCGTGCAGGGCACCCCGTTCATCGACGAGGTGCCGCTGCCGCACTTCTTCGGTTCCGGCATCGTCGTCTCTATCCCGAAGAAGAAGTGGGAGCAGATCACTTACGACGATTTGGAGAAGGCGGCCGGCAAGATCGTGCGGCCGCGCGACGTCGTCCTCATCAATACCGGCTGGCATCACCTCTACGAGGATAGCGAAGACTATTTCTGCTATTCGCCAGGCTTTGTGGCGTCGGCCGGCGAGTGGTTCGTCGAAAAGCAGGTCAAGGTGGTCGGCCACGACACCCAGGCCAACGATCATCCGCTGGCGACCGCCATCGGCCCGCAGCGCAACGGGCCGCTGCACCCGCATCTCGCCGCCGAATACAAGGAATGGTCGGGCGGCCGCGATTGGAAAGACGACTTTCCCGATTGGGAGCCGGTGCACCGCATCCTGTTCAAGAACGGTATTCTCGGCATCGAAAATGTCGGCGGCGATCTCGACAAGGTCACGGGCAAACGCTGCACCTTCGCGTTTTTCCCGTGGAACTGGGACCGCGGCGACGGCTGCATCATCCGCTTGGTGGCAATCCTCGATCCCAAGGGAAATTACCGGATCGAGAAAGGGGAGAAATTCTAGATGATCTTGCGCAAATTCTCTGAAGCCAAAGCCTACGAGGCGCCGAACCACCGCGACTACAAGTCGTTTCGGGTTTACGGCGCGGAGATGGGCGGCTCACAATCGCTGGTGTTCGGCATTTCGCATTTCCTGCCGGGTGGCGGCGCCGGCCCGGACGCCTCACCGCCGGAGAAAATCTATTACGTGATGGCCGGCGAGCTCACCGTGATTGCCGGCGGCAAGGAGACGGTCGCGAAGGCCGGCGACAGCGTCTATATCGGGCCGAATGAGAGCCGCGAGATCATCAATCGCGGCCACGACGTCTGCACTATCGCGGTCGCCGTCGCGCCGGTGAAATGACGGCGCGCTGCGCCGTCATCGTCCGCGCAGGCGGACGATCCAGTAATCGCCGAGGTCAAGTCATCGGCCATGGCGCTGACGGTTACTGGATGCCCCGCCTGCGTGGGGCATGACAAATGTAAAACGCGTGGAGACACCATGTCCGACGAAAGCTTTTTGAAAAATCCGCTCTCCCTGTTCGACGTCAAAGGCAAGACGGCGATCGTCACCGGTGCGACCGGCGCCTTCGGCGCGATAGCGGCCAAAACGCTGGCGGCGGCCGGTGCCAGCGTCGTCGTTAGCGCGAACAACGCCGAGGGATTGAAAAAAATCGCCGCCGAATGCGTGCGTCTCGGCGGCAAGGCCGAGGTGCTCGCCAAGCGGCCGAGCTCGGAGGCCAACTGCGACGCCATTGTCGCAACCGCCGTCGATAAGTTCGGCGGCCTCGATATTCTCGTAGTGGCCTCGGGCCAGAACAAGGTGTCGAAGATCGTCGATCAGAAGCCGGAAGATTTCCTCGACGTGATGGACGCCAACGTCACGCAATCCTGGCTGATGGCGCGCGCGGCGGCGCGGCAGATGGTCAAGCAGGGCCGCGGCGGAAAAATCATTCTCATGTCTTCGGCGCGCGGCCTGCTCGGTCATCCCGCCGGCTACAGCGCCTATTGCGCGTCAAAATCGGCAGTCGACGGCATCACCAAGGCGCTCGGCTGCGAGCTCGGCCCGAGCGGGATCACCGTCAATGCGCTCGGACCGACCGTCTTCCGTTCGCCGCTGACGGAATGGATGTTCGCCGACGACGAACGCGGCAAGACGGTGCGCGCGGGCTTTCTCACCCGCGTGCCGAAAGGCCGCCTCGGCGAGCCGGAGGATTTGGCCGGGCCGCTGCTGTTCCTCGCCTCCAAGGCGTCCGATTTCTATACCGGCCACATCCTCTACGCCGACGGCGGCTATACTGCGGGTTAGCAATTCGTTTCCCGGGCGCAAGCGCAGCATTCCAGAATGGCTGACGTCACCAAAGCAAAAATCGCCATCGTCGGCGCCGGCCTGATGGGACACGGCATCGCGCAGGTTTTCGCGCTTGCCGGGCACGACGTGACCATCACCGACACGGTGATGAACAACCTCGACAACGTCACCAAGCGCATCGCCGCCAATCTGCGCGATCTCGGTGACGATCCCTTGGCGATCGCGCGGGTGCGCCCGTGCTTGGAGCTCCTCGAAGCAGTGCGCGAGGCCGATTACGTCGTCGAGGCGATACTGGAAGATCTGCCGCTCAAGCAGAAATTGTTCGCCGAGATCGAACGCCACGTCCGCCCCGACACCATCCTCGCCAGCAACACGTCGGTCATTCCGATCACCGCGATCATGGAAGGGCTGACGCACCGCGACCGGGCACTGGGCACGCATTGGTGGAACCCGCCGTTTCTGGTGCCGCTCGTTGAAGTGATCGAGACGCAATGGACGTCGCCCGACGTCGTCGCCTGGACCATGGAGTTGCACAAGAACGCCGGCAAAAAGCCGGCCC
>JBARER010000289.1:0-14472 GCA_049796395.1 Xanthobacteraceae bacterium | reverse complement strand
GGCTGGCGCCGGTCGCGGCGGCGATCGCTGGCCGGTTGGTAGGCTACTCGCGAGTGATAAGCACAATAGGGCAGCCCGGCGTGCGTATTGCCGCCGCAGAAGAAGAATTCGGTCGAGCCGGGATCGCCGACCGGCCAGTGGCAGGTCTGCTCGTTGAGTTCAAGCAGCGTGCGGCGCTGTCCGATCGGAATGATGTTGTCGATCAGCTCCGGTTCTGCCTCGGCCTCGATCTCATAGGCATGGGCAAGCGCGGTATTGCCGCGGATCGCACCGCGCCCGATGCGCAACATGTGCGATGGCGCGCGGGCCTTGCGCGGCCGCGGCGAAGCGCTCGACGTGCTCTTGGCGCGGCCGGACAGGCCGAGGCGGTGCACTTTGCCGATCACCGCGTTGCGCGTGATGCCACCGAGCTCGGCCGCGATCTGGCTTGCCGAAAGCCCGTCCGACCATAGCTTCTTGAGCAGTTCGACCCGCTCGTCAGTCCACGACATGCCCAATGCTTCCTGCATGTCCGATCCTTTATTTTGAGAATCCCCCACCCGGTCGGGCAGCGCGTAGCCGCCCAACACGAACGCAAATACCGACGCTTTAGATGACTGTCCGCCGCACGATATGTCGTACTTGACAATCAAAAGGCTACAATATGGCGTGAGTCTGACGCAAGAGTTCGTTCAAAATGAGTCCACACATTCCTGCGCGGTGTGGATGAAGTGGGTACAAACCGGGTTCGCTTACCGGAACTGTCTGGCAATTATCTAATGTTGACAGTGGGGCTCACCGAAATACAATATTCTTCCGTGCCGCCCGGAGAGGCGGCACGTTTCGTTTGAACTGCATGGATAGTTGCAGCGCTGCCACAGCGGACAAAGCCATGACGTCGAATTTGATGGCGACCTTCGCGCGCGTTCGCCTTGCCTTTGAGCGGGGCGAGGGCGTTTGGCTGACCGCGACCGACGGCGAGCGTTACCTCGATTTCACCTCCGGCGTCGCCGTCAACGCACTCGGCCACGCCCACCCGCATCTGATCGCGGCGCTGACCGAGCAGGCGCAAAAGCTCTGGCACGTCTCTAATCTGTTCGAGATCCCGGAGTCCGAGCGCGCGGCGCAACGGCTATGCGAGGCAAGCTTCGCCGACGTGGTCTTCTTCTGTAATTCCGGCGCCGAAGCGGTGGAGGGCGCGATCAAATGCGCCCGCAAATACCAGTCCGTGAACGGCCAGCCCGAACGCCACCGCATCGTCACCTTCGAGGGCGCCTTCCATGGCCGCACGCTGGCGACGCTCGCCGCCGGCGGCCAAAAAAAATACCTCGAAGGCTTCGGCCCGGTGGTCGAGGGTTTCGATCAAGTGCCATTCGACGATCTTGCGGCAGTCAAGTGCGCCATTGGCAGCGAGACCGCGGCCATCATGATCGAGCCGCTGATGGGCGAGGGCGGCGTGCGCGTCGTGCAGCCTTCCTTCCTCAAGGCGCTTCGCGAACTCTGCGACGAGCACGACCTGATGCTCATTTTCGATGAGGTGCAAAGCGGCATGGGGCGAACCGGCGCGCTGTTTGCCTATCAGCGTAGCGGCATCGCTCCCGATATCATGTCGCTTGCCAAGGCGCTCGGCGGCGGCTTTCCGGTCGGCGCCGTTCTGGCGACCGACGCGGCGGCCACCGGCATGACCGCGGGAACCCATGGCTCGACGTTCGGCGGCAATCCCCTGGCCATGAGCGCGGTGAATGCGACGCTCGATGTGATGCTCAAGCCCGGCTTCTTCGATCACGTCAACCGGATCGGACTTCTGCTCAAGCAGCGGTTGGCGGAGATCAAGGACCGCTACCCGTCGCTAGTCGACGAGGTGCGCGGCGAAGGGCTTTTGGTCGGGTTGCGCATGCACGTTCCGGCTTCCCAACTGGTCGACGCCACCCGAAGCGAGCACATGCTCACAGTCGGCGCCGGGGATAATGTTGTGCGCCTCTTGCCGCCGCTGATCATCAGCGAGCAGGAAATGGCTGAGGGCGTGGCCCGGCTCGACCGCGCCTTGGCCCGGCTTGAGCGCGCCCATCAAGGCGGCCGTGACGGCGGCGCCCATAAGCCCCCGCGCAAGCAGGAGTTCGCCGGATGACCGGCGTCCGTCATTTTCTCGATCTGATCGACGTTTCGGCCGCCGATCTGCGGGCGATCCTCGGCTACGCACGCGCCATGAAGGCCAAATTCAAGTCCTCCGGCGGCGCACGCACCGATCGCCCGCTCGCCGGCAAGACGCTGGCGATGATTTTCGAGCGCCCGTCGACCCGCACGCGGGTTTCTTTCGAGGTGGCGATGCGCCAGCTCGGCGGCGACGCCATTCTGCTGACGGCGGAAGAGATGCAGCTTGGCCGTGGCGAGACGCTCGGCGATACCGCCCGCGTCTTGTCGCGCTACATCGATATCATCATGATCCGGACGCTCGATCCAGCGGCGGTCGCCGAATTGGCCCGCGATGCCGCAGTGCCGGTCATCAATGGTCTGACGCGGCGCTCGCATCCCTGCCAGGTCTTGGCCGATGTCATGACGTTCGAGGAGCATCGCGGCTCGATCCGCGGCCGTACCGTGGCCTGGACCGGCGACGCCAACAATGTGCTGACCTCGTGGATGCACGCCGCGGAGCGTTTCGAGTTCCGCCTGCGGATCGCGACGCCGCCGGAACTGGCGCCGAAAAAGCCGTTACTGAACTGGGTCAAGTCCTCCGGCGCCGCCATCACGCTCGGCATCGATCCCGACGAGGCCGTCAAGGGCGCTGACTGCGTCGTTACCGATACCTGGGTCTCGATGGGCGACCGCAACGGGGCGCGCCGGCACAATCTGCTCAAAGGCTACCAGGTCAATGCGCGGCTGATGGGCCGCGCCAAGCCCGACGCCATTTTCATGCACTGCTTGCCGGCACATCGCGGCGAAGAGGTCACCGACGAGGTGATGGATGGGCCGCAATCGGTGGTGTTCGACGAAGCGGAAAATCGGCTGCACGCGCAAAAGGGCATCCTGACGTGGTGCTTGGAAGCCGCTAGCTGAAGCGCGATCCGGAAAGGCCTGCGCTCGGGCTTGGTCCGAGGCTGGATACCGGGCTTTCCGAACAGGTCATGCTCCAGCGGGACGACGGCTCAAGGTCTCACAAACGCCGCGCCGGCACCTATATCTGGATGCGATGAACAAGCCCGACCTTGCCATTCCGGTTCGTGAGCCTGACCAGACCGGCCACGACGACACGATCCTGCCGTTCGCGGTCAAGGCGCTCGACCTGCGTGGCCGCATCGTGCGCCTTGGTCCGGCGGTCGATACCATCCTGACCAGCCACGATTATCCGACGCCGGTGGCAAAATTGCTGGGCCAGGCGATCGTACTGACGGTCATGCTCGGCTCGGCGCTCAAAATCGAGGGTCGCTTCATCCTGCAGACCCAAAGCGACGGCCCCGTGCGCATGCTGGTGGTCAATTTCACCTCGCCCGGCAATGTTCGCGCCTGTGCCCGCTTCGACGCCGAACAGGTTTCGCAAGCGATCGTCGACAATGCCGCGTCGGCGGGACAATTGCTCGGCCGCGGCCATCTCGCCATGACCATCGATCAGGGGCCGGACATGAGCCGCTATCAGGGGCTCGTCGCGCTGGAGGGAGGCGATCTGGAGCAGGCGGCGCACGAATACTTCTTGCGGTCGGAACAAATTCCGACCCGGGTGCGGCTGAGCGTGGCCGAGGAATTCCGCAGCGGCGAAGGTGGTCCGCGCCGGCATTGGCGCGCCGGCGGCATATTGCTGCAGTTCTTGCCGGCGTCGCCGGAACGCGCGCGTGTGGCCGATCTGCATCCCGGTGACGCGCCGGCCGGCACCGTGCCGCATGTGCTGCCCGACGACGATGCCTGGGTCGAAGGCCGTGCGCTGATCGATACCGTGGACGATCTTGAGCTGCTCGATCCCGACTTGTCGAGCGAGCGGCTCGCCTACCGCCTTTTTCACGAGCGGGGCGTGCGCGTGTTTCGTGCCGCCTCGGTCAATGCGCGGTGCTCATGCTCGCGCGACAGCGTCGAGACCATGCTCAAAAGCTTTCCGCAGGAAGATCGCGATGACATGGTCGAGAACGGGCGCATCACCGTGACCTGCGAGTTTTGCAGCTCAACCTATGAATTTGCGCCGCAGGACGTCGTGACCCCGGGCCCGACGCCGTCCTAAATTGCACCGCCGTCGGAATTTGCTTTGCCAAAAGCAAGCCAAAATACCGCTGGCCTCTCAATAACCCATTGAATGACAAAGCTTATACCCAAGTGCAGGGGTTACGGCAGACGGCCGCCATTTTGCGCGGCGCTGGGAACCAAACCGGGCGCGACGAAATTAACAGGGCGAACACGGCGGAGGCCAAAAATGGGTAAATTCCTGATTGGCGTGGCGACGGGCGCTCTGTGGTTCGTGCTGTCGCATGCGGCAAACGCGGAGCAGGTGGGCCGACAGGCCGCCGGCGCCGGCACCTGCGTGTCGCAGTGCCTCAATCATGCGGGTGTTCATCGATAAACGCGGCTCGTGCAACGATCCGCGCTTAGCGCAGCCGATGTCCGCGCTTGTCAGTTGATGGTTCGCCGGTTTTCCACACTGTCGAGCGAAAACGCCGGCACTTCGATCTCGAAGTGATCTCCCGATGCGCTCACCATGCCGTAGGTGCCGACCATAAATCCCGACGGCGTCTGCAGCGGCACGCCGCTGGTATATTCGAAGGCTTCACCGGATTTGAGCACAGGCTCTTCGCCGACGACTCCCGCCCCGCGCACCTCCTGACGGCGGCCGGTGGCGTCGGTGATGCGCCAATGCCGGGTCTTTAGTTGCACCGTTTCGACGCCATTGTTGGTAATCGCGATGGTGTAGGCCCAGAAGAAATAATTGTTTTCTGGCGAGGATCGGTCGGCGACAAAGCGCGGGGTTACCACGACTTCGATGTTACGTGTCACCGCGCGATACATGGTGTCGTCCCTGCCCATTGCCGCCGCTTCGTTCTGCAAACGCCGCCCGCGGCGCCGGCCTCATTCTCAACGCATCCAAGCGATAGCTCGAAAAAGTGAACAACGTTGCATCCGGCGTTGCAATAAGGGAGTGGATGCGCTTTCTCAAGCCGCATTGGCTGGACTAAATTGCCTCGACCGGTTGAAGCCGCCAATATCGGGCGCGCCGTCGCATTTGCGAGAAGCCTTTGCAGGAGCTTTTCTTTGCAGGAGCTTTTGCAGGAAGCTGTTTTTGCAGGGAAGATGAAGCGGTCGTGACGATCATCGTCGGCAAGCAAATGATCTCGCAGTCCGCGCCGGTAGCGGCGGTGCTGCCAATCCCGACTGAGCGCGACCTGCGGCTCGATCTGTTCCGCGGCGTGGCGCTATGGCTGATCTTTCTCGACCATATCCCGCAGAACATCGTGAACTGGTTCACCATCCGCAATTACGGCTTTTCCGACGCCACCGAGATCTTCATTTTCATTTCCGGCTATACCGCGGCATTTGTCTACGGCCGCGCCATGCGCGAACGCGGCATCATTATCGCGAGCGCGCGCGTGCTGCGCCGGGCCTGGCAGATTTACGTGGCGCATATCTTTCTTTTCACGATCTTCATGGCCGAGATCGCTTATGTCGCGGCGACCTTCGATAACCCGCTTTACGCCGAGGAAATGAATATCCTCAATTTCCTCAAGCAACCCGACGTTACGATCTTTCAGGCGCTGTTGTTGAAATTCAAGCCCGTCAACATGGACGTGCTGCCGCTATACATCGTGCTCCTGCTGTTCTTCCCGCCGGTGCTATGGCTGCTCTTGCGCCAGCCGGCCATTGCGCTCGCCGGCTCGGCGCTGGTCTACGTGCTGGCCTGGAATTTCGATTGGAACTTGCCTGCCTACCCGAACGGCGTCTGGTTCTTCAATCCGTTCGCCTGGCAATTATTGTTCGTTTTCGGCGCCTGGTGCGCGCTCGGCGGCGCCCAGCGCCTGTCGGGCCTGCTGCGCTCGCGCATCGTGCTCGGCATCGCCATTGCCTATTTGTTGTTTGCCTTCGCCATTACGCTCACATGGTACGTCGAGCCGCTTGCCCGCTTCGTGCCGGGCTGGCTCAGCGCCTGGATGTATCCGATCGACAAGACCAATCTCGACGTGCTGCGGTTCGCCCATTTCCTGGCTCTGGCGGCAGTCACCGTCCGGTTCGTGCCGCGCGATTGGCCGGCGCTGCGGTCGCCCTATTTGGCGCCAGCGATCCGCTGCGGGCAGCATTCGCTGGAAATCTTCTGTTTGGGGGTGTTTTTGGCTTTTGCCGGACAATTCATCATCAGCGAGTGGTCGGGCGGCCCTTTGATCCAGATCACTATTAGCCTAATCGGCATCCTTATCATGATTGCCGTGGCATACCTGATATCGTGGTACAAGCATATGGAAGGGCGAGGTGCCACGACGCGGTCCAAACCGCCGGACGCCGACCTCGCGGGGGGAGACGTATGAAGCTTGCCGCCGCAGTCATTGCGACGCTGGCGCCGTTGTTTACCTGTCTGGCCGGGGTTGCCATCGGCGCGCCGCCGGAACAGTGCGAGGTTCCGCAGTCGTTGCTCGACACCGACGCTGATTTCAGCCGTGTTCTCAGCGCTTTCAAGACCCAGCATCGGATCGCCATTACCGTGATCGGTTCGGGCTCCTCGGGCCTTGCCGGCCCCGACGGCGCGCATGCGGCCTATCCGGCCCGGCTCGAAGACGTGCTCAAGCAGTTGCTGCCCGGCTCCGAAATCAAGGTCATCGCGCACGTTCAATCGAAAGAAACGACCGCCACCATGGTGTCGGGACTGGACAAGATTCTGGCCGACGACAAGCCCGCGCTCGTGATATGGCAGGCCGGCACCGTCGACGCGTTGGACGGCGTTGAACCGGATGACTTCCGCGCCAGTCTCAACGAGGGCGTCGAGAAAATTCAAGCGGCTGGCGCCGACGTGATCCTGATGAACATGCAGTTCAGCCCGCACACGGAATCGATGTTCAACATTTCGGCCTATGCCGATGTGATGCGGGCCGTCGCCGATCAGCATGGTGCGCTGTTATTCGACCGGCTCGCGATCATGCATTACTGGAATGACGCCGGGGCGTTCGATCTCTATGCCGCGACCAAAAAGTATGATATGGCGCGACGTGTTCATAACTGCATTGGCTGGGCCTTGGCGTCGCAAGTCGTGAACGCGGCACGTCTCGACGCCACGAGAATGCAAACAACGCAATGAGTGCACGTCAGAGAGTAACATCGGTCCGCGGCAAGCGGGCAGCGGTTGTCGCCGCGTTTTTTGCAGTGCACATTGTTGCAGCGCACTTTTTTGCAGTGCAAATTCTTGCCGCGCCCACCGCCGCCAATGCCCAAGTCGCCAATGCCCAAGTCATGGGCGAGGAGTCGAGCCTTGCGCTGGCTCCCGAACTCATTCCGATAACCGCGCTAGCGGCAACCCCGGCTGTCACTCCGGCACTGGCCGTGCAGAGCGTGCATCCGGGTTCCCCCGCGCTGGCGAAGCCGGCAGCCTCGGCCGCATCGACGCTTGCGCCGCCGCAAGCTGTCTGCACCGCGCCCGCCGATCTGACGCATTTCGATCGTCCGCTTCTTCACACCATGCGGCGGCTGGCAGGCGGCATGCCGCTGACCATTGTTGCCATCGGTTCGTCGTCGACCGCCGGCGCTCAAGCCAGTTCGCCCGCCGCGGCCTATCCCGCCCGGCTGGCGGTCGAGCTTCGCGCGCGGTTTCCGGGGCACGAGATCACGGTGTTCAATCGCGGCGTCAATGGCGAAGTAACCGACGAAATGATGGCGCGGTTTGCGACCGATGTCATCGCGGCGCACCCGCAGCTTGTGCTGTGGCAGGTTGGCACCAATTCGGTGTTGCGCGACCAGCCGCTCCAGGCGCATTCGTCGCAGCTGCGTCATGGACTCGATGAGCTGAAGGCCGCCGGCGTGGACGTCGTTCTTATCGATCCGCAATATGCGCCCAAGGTTCTCGCCAAATCCGAGACGCCGGCCATGGTCGAACAGATTGCGCTCGCGGCCAAGGAAGAGAATGTCGATCTATTCCGCCGCTTCGCGGTGATGCGCGATTGGCATGAGGTCCGGCATCTCGGCTTTGACGTATTCGTGGCGCCCGACGCGCTGCACGTGAACGACTGGGGCTACGCCTGCTGGGCCAAGCTGATCGGCACGGCGATCGCGGAGGCCGCCACCCGGCCGATCGCGGCGGCCGCGGCCCATCCGGTGCGCCCGGCCGATCAGCCGTAGTTCACGCCGCGGTCGAGCGCGGCGATGACGTCTTCCACGATATCGTCGGGATGTTCGAGCCCGACCGAAACCCGCACCAGGCCGTCGCTGATGCCGAGCGCGGCGCGCTGCGCCGGCGCGAGCCGCTGGTGCGTTGTCGTCGCCGGGTGGGTGATCAGGCTCTTGGCGTCGCCGAGATTATTGCTGATGCGTACGAGCTTGAGCGCATCCTGAAAGCGGAATGCGCCGGCCTTGCCGCCCGCGATCTCGAAGGCCACCAGCGTCGAGCCGCCGCGCATCTGCTTTTGCACGACCGCCGCCTGCGGATGGTCGGAGCGCCCGGGATAAATCAGCCGCGTGACTTTGGCATGCCCGGCGATGGCCGCTGCAAGCTTCGCCGCGCTGTCGGTCTGCTGCCGCACCCGCACCGCCAGCGTTTCCAGACTTTTCAGCAGCACCCAGGCATTGAATGGCGACATCGACGGTCCGGTCTGGCGCAGCAGCACATGGATTTTCTCCATGATGAATTTTTGCGATCCGAGAATGACGCCGCCAAGGCAGCGTCCCTGTCCGTCGATGTGCTTGGTCGCCGAATAGACCACGCAGTCGGCGCCGAGCGCGAGCGGGCTTTGAAACAGCGGTGTGGCGAACACATTGTCGACGGTGAGCGTCGCGCCGGCTGCGTGCGCGATGTTCGCCACCTCGGCGATGTCGATCACCTCGAGCGCGGGATTGGTCGGGCTTTCGAGGAAGAAGGCCTTGGTGTTCGGCCGCACTGCGTTGCGCCAGGCGTCAAGATTGCAGCCGTCGACCAGCGTCGAGGCAACGCCGAAGCGCGGCAGATACTCCTCGACGACGTAGAGGCAGGAGCCGAACATCGCCTTCGACGCCACCACGTGGTCGCCGGCCTTGAGCTGGCCGACCAGCGATAGCGTGACGGCGGCCATGCCGGTCGCGGTGGCGCGCGCGGCTTCGGCGCCTTCGAAGGCGGCCATGCGCCGCTCGAACATGTCGATGGTTGGATTGGCAAAACGCGAATACTGGTAGCCGGGATCCTCACCCTTGAAGCGGGCTTCCGCCTGGGCGGCATTGTCGTAGACATAGCCTTGGGTCAGAAACAGCGCTTCCGAGGTTTCGCCGAACTGCGAACGCAGCGTGCCGGCATGCACCAGGCGGGTTTCGGGGCGGTAGCTTTTCTTGGTCGACGCGGACATGTGGCGCTCCTTGGCCAAACAAAAACCCGGCCGGGAGGACAAATCCTCAGGCCGGGCTCACGCGTCCCCGGCCTTTTAGCGATTTATTTTACGTGGCTGCAAGCCGGCCGGCTCAAATGACCACGGGATAAGCGGCTTATACGCCGCGCGCATCTTTGCGTCAAACCGGCCATCAGGTTAGATCGCGAAGCAAACGCGGTGACCGAAGTGACGCTGTCTTTCGCACCTTCCGACCGGGGCATCCTGCCCGACCGCATGATCGCGGCACTGGCCGATGCCGGCGGCATCAAGGCGCATTATCCATTCGCGCCCGGGCAAATCCAGCCGGCCAGCCTCGATTTACGTCTCGGCGCCATCGCCTACCGGGTGCGCGCCAGTTTTCTGCCCGGTCCCGGCACGACCGTGGCGCAGCGCCTCATCGACTTGAAGCTGCATGAATTCTCGCTGACCGGCGGCGCGGTGCTGGAGACCAATTGCGTCTATATCGTGCCGCTGATCGAGCGGCTCGCCTTGCCCGCCGACATCGCCGGCGCCACCAACCCAAAAAGCTCGACCGGCCGGCTCGACGTTTTCACCCGCGTCATCGCCGACGAGACCCGCGGCTTCGATCGCGTCGAGGCCGGCTATAGCGGCCCGCTCTATGCCGAGATCAGTCCGAAGACATTTCCCATTCTGGTGCGCGAAGGCTCGCGGCTGTCGCAATTGCGCTTGCGTCGCGGCGACGTCGGGCTCGGTGCCGAGGAATTGCGCGCGGTGCACGCGCGCGAACGCCTGGTCGACCGCGGCGAAGCGGTGATGGGCGACGGTGTCGCCGTCAGCATCGATCTTGCCGGCGGCAAGAACGGCAAGGTGGCGAACGGCGACGGCATTGTCGGTTATCGCGCCAAGCGGCATACCGCCGTCATCGAGGTCGAGCGGCGTGCCGCCTACGACGTTGCCGATTTCTGGGAGCCGATCACGGCGCGCGGCGACAATGGCCTGATCCTCGACCCCGACGAATTTTATATTCTGGCCTCCAACGAGGCGGTGCAGGTGCCGCCCGATTACGCCGCCGAGATGGTGCCGTTCGATCCGTTGGTCGGCGAATTCCGCGTGCACTATGCCGGCTTCTTCGATCCGGGTTTCGGCTATGCCGGCGCCGGCGGGTTAGGTTCGCGTGCCGTGCTGGAAGTGCGCTCGCGCGAGGTCCCGTTCATTCTCGAGCATGGCCAGATCGTCGGCCGGCTGGTTTACGAAACCATGTTGGCGCGGCCGGATCAGCTCTACGGCGCCGGCATCGGTTCGAATTATCAGGCGCAGGGCCTCAAGCTGTCGAAACATTTTCGGAGCTGAACCGCCCCGCGGAGCTGGTCGAGTCGGACATCGGCGCAAACTAACTCAGTCTCGCGATCACAGCCGGCACGAGGCAATTGCGCACGGGTGCTCGCAGCTAAGTCGGATCGACGACGCACAACCTGCGGGATTCACAGGGGTGGCCTTTCACCAAAATATTTGTGGCATTTTGACCGGAACGGCGTTCTTGTGTGCAGGGGGGACGCACGGCACTACCGGGCAGGCGAGGTTGACGCAATGAGGCGGGCATTCCTGGCGGGCTTGGCCGTGCTGGTTTTTACGGCTGCAGCCTTCGTCGCGCCCGACATGAGACAGGCTTCGGCCCAGTCCGGTTATGACCGGCCGGGTAGCGATTACGCCAGTACCCCGGTATCGAGCGGCGATCCGGCGGTGTGCGCCAGCCGCTGCGAGCACGAAAGAAATTGCCGCGCCTGGAGCTTCTCTTATCCGACCGCGTCGGGCGCTCCAGCGATGTGTTTTCTCAAGCGCGAAGTGATGCCCCGGACGCAATCGAGCTGTTGCGTGTCGGGCGTGCGCGGTGCGGGAGTGAGCGAGCCGCAGAGCGGCACTGTTGAATATTCGATCGATCGCTACGGCGGCGATTACCGGGCGTTCGAAACGCCGCCGGACCCCAAGGGGCAAGCCTGCGCCGACGCTTGCCAGGGAGAAAAGCGCTGCCGGGCCTGGACCTATCGGCGCCCGGGCTACGGTTCCTCCGCCGCGCATTGCTATCTGAAAGAGACGATCAAGCCGCCGCGCCACCGGCCGTGCTGTATCTCCGGCGTGGTGCGTTAAGCAGGCCTACGCTCGCGCCTTACTTCACTGCCGTAAAAAACCGCGACAGCCGCAAATCCGACGGCCAGTCCCATACCGGGCTGCCCTTGGCCGCAGCCATATCCCACGACCCGACCAGCGCATCGACGCGTCCGACCAGGTCCGAAACCGGCAACAGCCCGACGCCGCCGGCGTCAAGCGGAACCCGGCTGTCCGCCGAATCGTCGCGATTGTCACCCATGACGAACAGATGATCCGGTGGCACCGTGACCTCCGGCGTATTGTCGAGCATGCCGAACGTTTGTTCCTTGAGGATGGTGTGTTGCCGCCCTCCGGGCAGCGTTTCGATGAAACGCCTCGCCGGCTGCCGGGCGCCATTTTCGTCTTCCGACCAGCCCATGCCGTCGGCCTGGAGACCGACCGGCGTGCCGTTGATCCAAAGCCGCCCGTTCTTCATCGCGATGCGGTCGCCGGGCAGCCCGACGACGCGCTTGACCCAGATCTGCGAGCGGTTGCCCGGCCAGCGGAACACCACGACGTCGCCGCGTTGCGGCAGCGCGCCCAGAATGCGCTCCGTGTTGGGCAAGGTGATGAAGATCGGCAGTGAAGCGGAACTGTAGCCATAGGGATATTTCGTCGCCAACAGCTCGTCGCCGATTTGCAGCGTCGGCTCCATCGAGCCCGACGGCACGTAATATGGCTCAGCGATGGCGGACTTTCCGGCGATCACGATCAGAACGATGACCGCGATGTCGAAAATGCTCTTGATCCAGCCCTTCATTCCACGAAATCTCCGCGCAGCGTCGCGCCCCGGTCAATCTGATTAGCCGCCGGTACCGCCCACGGTGATGCGGTCGATGCGCAGCGTTGGCTGGCCGACGCCGACCGGGACGCCCTGGCCGTTCTTGCCGCAGGTGCCGATGCCGTGATCGAGCGCCAGATCGTTGCCGACCATGGATATGCGATGCAGATCGGTCGGGCCGTTGCCGATCAACATGGCGCCCTTGATCGGCGCGCCGACCTTGCCGTTCTCGATGCGGTAGGCCTCGGTGCATTGGAACACGTACTTGCCCGAAGTGATGTCGACCTGGCCGCCGCCGAAATAGGTCGCGTAGACGCCATTCTTCACCGAAGCGATGATCTCATTCGGGTCGCGCGTTCCTGCGAGCATGTAGGTGTTGGTCATGCGCGGCATCGGCACGTGGCCGAAGCTTTCGCGCCGGCCGTTGCCGGTCGGCTTCATGCCCATCAGCCGCGCGTTCTGGCGGTCCTGCATATAGCCGACCAGAATGCCGTCTTCGATCAGCACGGTGCGGTTGGTCGGCGTGCCTTCATCGTCGATCGACAGCGAGCCGCGGCGGGCCGCCATGGTGCCGTCGTCGACCACGGTGACGCCTTTGGCCGCGACCTGCTGCCCCATCAATCCGGCAAAAGCAGAGGTCTTCTTGCGGTTGAAATCGCCTTCGAGCCCGTGCCCGACGGCCTCGTGTAGCATGACGCCCGGCCAGCCCGGACCGAGCACGACGTCCATCTCGCCGGCCGGTGCCGGCACCGCTTCGAGATTGACCAGAGCCTGCCGGATGGCGTTGTCGACCGCGCCCTGCCAGGCGTCGCTGACGATGAAATGCTCATAGCCTTCCCGGCCGCCATAGCCGTCGCTGCCAGTCTCCTGCCGGTTGCCGTCGCCGACCACGACCGAGACGCTGACGCGAACCATCGGCCGCACGTCGCGATAAATTTCGCCGTCGGCCCGCAAAATCTCGACCGCCTGCCAGGTCGCGGCCAGGCTGGCGCTGACTTGGCGAACCCGCGGATCCTTGGCTCGCGCATAGGCGTCGATGGTCTGCAACAGCCGCGCTTTGGCCTCGAAGGACGGGGCGGCCAGCGGGCTGTCGTCGCCGTACAGCTTCACATTGCTGCGCGCCGGCGGCGCTGCATAGCTGCCGGAATAGCCGCTCTTGACCGCGCGCACCGCGTCGGCGGCGCGTTCGATTGCCGCTTCCGACACGTCGGAGGCATGTGCGTAGCCGACGGCTTCGTCCTTCACCGCGCGCAGCCCGAAACCCTGGGAAGTATCGTAAGTCGCTTGCTTCAGCCGGCCGTTATCGAAGCCCAGCACCTCGGCCTGGCGGTATTCGAGGAACAATTCGCCGTCGTCGGCGCCGTCGAGGCCGCGCGCGACGATCTTGGACAGGCGCGGCCGGTCAAGGCCGGCGCGGTCGACAAGCGAGATAGGGGCATCGGTCATTGCAGGTTTCCTGGGTACCCTTTTGGGTACGTTTCTTGGGCGATTGAGTCTTTGGCGATCCGGTCTGGGGCAATCCGGTCTTGGGCGATTGCTTTCCTACATAAGCGCTTCGCCGCCGTCAGGCGAGGGGCGGCACCGGCGTCCGTTCCGCGCAGACCGTCGCAGGCACTATGGATTCGGCTTGAGGTTCGCAAGCCCATCGACCCGGATTTGCTGGCCCTTCGGCGCGCCGACGGCGTGCGCCGGAGCGGCGCGCAGCGTGGCGCCGAAATCGCCGCGATAGAGCCGCTCGCCGGAATGGGTGAGATTGGAATTGGCGTCGGCGTAAATCTCGCCACAGAGCGCCTCCCAAAGCCGGCAGAAGCCGTAATCCTGGGAGAGGTAACGGCCCGTCTCCGGATCGACCCTCACGTCGAAGAAGCGGAAATGCACTTTGCCTGGTGGCATCGTGCCTTCCGGCCAGTCCGGCGCATAGGCAAGCTCCAGTTAGCGCGCGATCAATGCGTCGAACACGCCGCGCCTGATGCACATGAATCCGGTCGGCACCTCGCGCACCTTGATGAAGCCGGAGCGCCGAAGAAGTCGAGCATCGGTTCAGTCTCCGTCCGGCCCGTGATCTGAAATCACAGCTCGGAGACGTTGATTAAGTCTCTGAAC
>JBARER010000288.1:0-6107 GCA_049796395.1 Xanthobacteraceae bacterium | reverse complement strand
GGCCTGCCTCACCGAGGCGCTCGGCCTGTGCCTGCCTGGCACCGCCGCGATCCCCGCAGTGCATGCCGACCGGTTGCGCGCGGCGGAAGCGACCGGCGCTGCCGCGGTCAAATTGATCGGCACCACGCGCACGCCGTCGCAGCTCATCAACAAGAACTCGGTCGAGAATGCGCTGCGCGTGTTGCTCGCGCTCGGCGGCTCGACCAACGCCGTTATTCATCTGACCGCGATCGCCGGCCGCGCCGGCGTCAAGATATCGCTCGATCATCTCAACGCGCTGTCGGATACGACCCCGGTCCTGGTCAATCTCAAGCCGGTCGGCAACGGCTATATGGAAGACTTCTACGCGGCCGGCGCCATGGGCGCGCTGCTGCGGGAGTTGAAACCGCACCTGCACCTCGACTGCATGACGGTCACCGGCGAGACTTTGGGCGAGCGGCTCGCCGCCGACGACGGCGAGTTCGTCGACCGCACGATCATCGCCGCCGCCGACAAGCCGCTCGAACCGCAAGGCGGCCTGGTGGCGCTGTTCGGCAATCTCGCGCCCAAAGGCGCCATCCTCAAACGCTCGGCGGCCGATCCCAGATTGTTCGAGCATGAGGCCAAGGCGGTGGTGTTCTCTTCGCTGGAGGATCTTGCGGCCCGCATCGACGATCCCAAGCTCGAGGTCGAGCCGGACGACATCCTGGTATTGCAGAACGCAGGTCCCCATGCGGAAGCCTGCATGCCGGAGGCCGGCTACCTGCCGATTCCGAAGAAGCTCGCGCACAAGGGCGTCAAGGACATGGTGCGCATTTCGGACGCGCGCATGAGCGGCACTGCCTTCGGTACTATCGTGCTGCACGTTACGCCGGATGCGGCGTCCGGCGGGCCGCTCGGACTGGTGAAGAACGGCGACCGCATCCGGCTCTCGGTGAAGAACCGCCGCATCGAATTATTGGTCGACGACGCCGAGCTCAAGAAACGCGCCGCCGCGTCGCCGGCGCGGGTGAAAATCCCCAAGCGCGGCTATGCCAAGCTCTTCGCCGAGCAAATTACCGGCGCAGATGAGGGGTGCGATTTTCGGTTTTTGACGGCAAAGTGACTGTCACGCCCCGCGAAGGCGGGGCATCCAGTAATCGTCGGTGCACCGGGAATACTGGATCGTCCGCCTTCGCGGACGATGACAAAGCGACACGCTATCCACCCACCGCAATCTCCAGCGGGAAATCGTCGACCACGTCGTGGCCGGTGTCGGTGACGATGAAGGTGTGGCCCAAGAAAATCCCGAACAACCCGTCAGCCGTGATCGGATTGGGCTCGGCCATGATCACCATGCCGGGCTTGAGCACTTCCTCGAACTTTTCCGCGCTGACGTGTTCGGCGACCACATGCGGCTTGTCGGTGACGAGGTCGATGCCGTGGCATTGCGTCGGCCGCGACTGGTAGCCGTTGTCGCGGAAGAATTTACTGGCTTGGCGCATATTCTCCACCGGTTTGCCGGGCGCGATCTCGGCGATGATCTTATGGTAGCCGGGCAGTGTGATCTCGTCCCAGAACTTGCGCACCATATCGGTCGGCGCGCCGAGGCAGATCGGCGAGCCGATCTGCGCGGTATAGCCGCGATAGCCGGCGGCAAGCTCCATGTTGATGATGTCGCCGTTCTGCAGCACGCGCGACGACGGCCGCGGATTGCCGAAAATTTGCGCCGGGTTCGCCATCGGCGTCGAGCCGATGATAAGAAAATCGATATCGCCGCCGCCGTCGAGGATCGCGGCGCCGGCGGCGGCGCGCAGCTCGTATTCCTTCACGCCTGGCTTGGCGCGGGCCACCATCGCCTCCATCGCGCGCTGGCATAAGACGCCCGCCTTGCGCACGCAGTCGAGCTCCTCGGCAGAGTGGATCGACAGCAATTCGTGCAGAAAGCCTTGCGTGAAGACCAGCTCGGCGCCGGGCAGGTTATCGCGCAGCACATTGTACTGGTTGACTGGCAGATAATCGCCGTGACGCGGATCGATCTCCATCAGGCCGATGCGGCCGCGCTCGAGTTTCAGCTCGCGCAAGCGCTCGACCATGACGTCGGCATAGCGGCCGCTGCGGCTGTGGCGCACGTCCTTGACCGCCACCTCGACCTGGCGGCGCACGGCTTCCGCATGCGTGCCGCCCATCGAGAAGATCAGCGTCGGCTCGCCATCGAGCGGCACCAGCACGTAGCTCGACAGCGCATGCCACTCCCAATGCCCGGTCAGCCACAGCATGCCGCCGCCAAAGCTCCAATGGCTCGGGCCGCCCGGCACGATGACGGCGTCGAGCTTTTGCTCGCGCATCTTGCTCCGCAGCGCGGCGTAGCGGCGGGCATACTCGGCCGCCGAGAACTGCTCCCACACGCAGTCGCGATAATACGGCGTGTCGCGCATATTGGCGAACGGCAGCGATTGATCGAGTTTGCCGCGCACGATATCCCAGGGCTGCGGGCCGATGCGTGGCGGGTGGATTTGCGTGTTCATGGACGGTCCTCTTAAGTTTTGTTGTGTCGCACGAATTGCGTGACGGCCTCGAGCGTTTCATCGCGGTCGTGTAAAACGACTGAGCTGTCGGTAACAATGAGCGCAAGCTGGAAAGCTCGCAAGAAAGCCATGCCAACTAAAGTATCGTTCCCGGTATCGTCCAGCAGAATTGGCCCTTCGACGGATTGACCGCCCACGGTCACGCGACCTTGCGCGATCAGATTGTAGATGATCTCTCCATTACCGAGCATAACGGAAGCGGCGCTAGGCAGCGTCGAAAGACCAAGCGGTACTATTTCCATCGTCGGAAGGGCGACAAATCCGGTGAAGCCGGTATCTATAGTCGCAATATATTCGCGCGAGCCCAACTCTCCGCTGATGCGGACCGGTATTGTGGGACTTCCAGCCTCATCAAACGCTCCGACGATCAGCATGGCTCGTGCGCCGACTAATCTTGAACGCGGCAGGCGATCCAATGTGTACAAGATAGAACGTGCCTTGCGGAGCTTGGGTCCTTGCGTATCGAAGAGCTTCTTCGGGAAAATGGGCTACATAGGCTTGCTTGCTGTCGATATCGATGGCGGCATATTGGCCTCGAAACTCTCGCTCATATTGAGCGCGATATTTTTTTTCGTAGATTTCGATGCCGCGCTCAGCAATCAAACGTGGATTGGCCAGTCGATCGCTCATAGGGACCTGACTCCTGCCGTATCCTGCCAGAAGGCCTGGATCGCTTCTGCCGGCACACTTTCGCCGCGTGCAATTTCAGCCTCGGCTTCGGCGATAGCGGCGGTTTCGTCGGATGTTAAAAGCGCTGGGAAGCCTTGCGCGAGCGCGAGCATCAACCGCGCCAGATCGTCTTGCGTCTCGGGCGGCAATTTACTGATGGCGGCTATCGCCTGCTGAACGAGCTTAGTCACGGTAATCCTCCGACAGAGGAAATGTAGCCCATTTTGCTTTTCCGCAATATGGCCGTTTCTAACGCTTCTCCCGCACGCCGGCGTGTTCTAGCCGCGGCAGCACCTCGGCGCAGAAATACGGCACCTCTTGCAGATAATTGACGAAGGAGACGCCGATGCCGCGCACGCCGGCCTCACTGATGGCGGCAAGCTCTTCGGCGACCTTGTCGGGCGTGCCGACGAACGGATAGCCGCCGACCGCATTGGCGGCGAAGTAGCGGCGCTTGGCGGCGTATTCCTCCGCCGGCATCGTATCCGGTGTCATGCTCTTGTTGGCCAGCATGCCGTCGATCGCGCCCCAATCGGCGTTGTCGATATTGACGTGCTGATAATAGTCCTCGGCTTCCTTCTGCGTCGGGCGGCAGATCACCTGGCCGACGGTGAACATTTCGATGTCGCGGCCAAGCGCCGCGGCTTGCGCCTTGATCTCGGCGACTTTGCCCTTGTTGGCGGCAAGCGAGGTTCGCGAGCCGGCGGTGGCGACGAAGAATGCGTCGCAGTTCTTCAGCGCGAAAGCCTGGCCGGCGCCGGACGAGCCGGCATTCATCATCATCGGGCGCGTATCGCCGAACGGCTTCGGATAGGCGCGCACCTTTTCCAGTTGCAGGAAGGTGCCGCGATAATCGAAGGTGCCGTCGCGCTCCCACGCCTGTTTGACGATGTCGACCCACTCCTGCGCGTAGTCGTAGCGGGCGTCGTGTTCGCGCAAGCTTACGCCGAACATGTCGAATTCGCCTTCGTTCCAGCCGCAGACGATGTTCATGCCGATGCGGCCCTCGCCGATATGGTCGGCGGTGACGAATTCTTTGGCGGCGATCAGCGGATGAAACAGCGGCGCGTGCACGGTGCTGAACACGGTCAGGCGCCTGGTGGCGCACAGCAAGCCGACCGCCCAGGTGATGGTCTCGAGCGAGCGGCCGTGAAAGTCGGTATCGCCGCCGTAGCCTTTCCAGCGCGCGATCGGCAGCATGAAATCGAGGCCGGCGTCGTCGGCAAGCTTCACCAAAGCCAGGCAATCCGGCCAGCTCGCCGACCAGCGCTCCGGCACCGTGGTGGCGGAGCGTCCCGATGAGCAGTTGGCGCCGAACAAGCCGATCTTGAGCGCATTGCCGTTGTACATGGCGACGCGGTTTTTCATCGAAGCCTGGGGAGCCAGCACGCTTTCCTCCGCCGTTCTTGTCTGTTCTTGCCGCTTGCCCCGATCGCCCGGGGCGAGAGTTTATCATTCATTAAAGCTGTGCCTAAGGTTTAACCTAAATCAAACTTCCTCCTGGCATAACCCCCTCGGGGACTGGGCAGGATGAATTCACATCGATTGCTGACTTGGCTGCGCGCGGCGGCGCAGCCGGCACCGCTTCTCGGCTTGGCGACGATCGCCATGCTGTGGGCCGGTCTTTTCTATCTATTGTCGAATCACCACGGCAATCTCTCCGACCCGGAAGAGCGCCGCGCCGTCTTCCTGCCGCTGGTGAGCATTCTCACGGCTCTCGAGCTGGCGATGGTGATCGCCAGCATCCGCCGCCGCTCGTCGCTCGAACAGACCAATCTACGGTTCACCACGGCGCTTGAGAACATGACGCATGGATTGTGCATGTTCGACGGCAATAAGCGCCTGGTGGTCTGCAATGAACGTTATGCCAAGCTCTATCGGCTGCCGCCGGAATTGCTGAAGGTCGGCACCAGCCACGAAGCCATCATCGGCCATCGCGTGATGAACGGCCTGCTCAAAGGCGAGGCCACCGCCGGCGCGGTCGGCAAGAAGCTCGGCGCGCTCGACCAGCACTCGTCGCAGAAAATCTCCAGCCGCATCGACGAGCTCGCCGACGGCGGGTTGATCCGCGTCACGCGCCAGCCGATGCCGGGCGGCGGCTGGGTGGCGACGCACGAGGATATTACCGAGCGCCATCGGCTGGAGAACCAGCGCGACAATATGCTGGCGCAAGAAAGCCGCCGGCTGGTGACCGAAGGCGCAATCGCCGCGTTCCGCGAGCGCATCGAGGAAATGCTCGGCACGGTGTCGGCCGGCACCGACGCCATGAAGTCCACCGCCGGCGCGCTGATCGTATCGTCGCGCGAGGCGACGGCCCATGCCGAAACGGCGTTGCGCGAATCCAACGACGCCTCGGCTAATGTGTCGACCGTCGCCGGCTCGGCCGAGGAGCTCTCCGCTTCGATTGCCGAAATCAACCGGCAACTGGCCGAGACTACGCATCTGGTGGCGAGCGCGGTCGACAAGGCCAAGGCCTCGAACGGCGAATATGCCGGGCTGGCGCAAGCCGCCGAGAAAATCGGCGACGTCGTCAAGCTGATCCGCAATATCGCCGGCCAGACCAACCTGCTGGCGCTCAATGCCGCCATCGAAGCGGCGCGCGCCGGTGAGGCCGGTCGCGGCTTCGCCGTCGTCGCCGCCGAGGTGAAATCTCTGGCCGTGGAAACCGCCAAGGCGACCGAAGAAATCGCCCGTCACATTCTGGCGGTGCAGGAATCGACCGGCAGCGCGGTGGAGGCGGTGCACGGCATCGAGGACGGCATGCATGAGATCGCGACGCGCGCCTCGAGCGCCGCAGCCTCGATCTTGCAGCAGAACGCCGCCACCTCCGAGATCAGCCGCAATGCCGCCGACGCGGCGCGCGGCACCGGCGCCGTGGTGTCGATGCTGGGC
>JBARER010000287.1:0-57608 GCA_049796395.1 Xanthobacteraceae bacterium | reverse complement strand
CCACGCCGTTTTCTGCTGAGCACTTGTCAGAGTAAGCGTATCACGCACCGCCTGCGGCGCCATGGCGCTCGATGGTGTCGCGGCGGAGGCGACGGTTACTCCGGACAGCAGTGCCGCGGCGACCAGTGCGATAGATGTTCGTGTTTTCATTTTTGACTCTCCTGGTGAGAAAATAATCATCCTCGTATGAGAAAACTGCAGCGACGCCGGGAGTTTCATTACATCACGTTCATGTGGCGCGACGCGTCGTCGCGGCGCACAGATTTCAACTCTCATTCTATACCGGCAACTTGCGCGCCAAATGCTTGGCGCAGGCGCCCAGCCACGGATTTGAGGCACGGAGCGAAGTACGGAATTTCACGCTGGGCGATGCGTCACGCCAGCAAGCGCCGCGCCACGCGTAGGCTGCGATTGCCATAACAGTTCGCTACAAGCTAATAGCGACGTGGAGGTCATTGTGCCGCTACGCGCCTCGCATCATCCCGATCGCAATCGACAGCCAACATCGGGCGCGCCGCTAATTCTTAACTCTGCGATTCCACTCGAGGAACTCGGCATATAATTTTTCGACGTCTTGATCGGACGGGGCGGTGCCCGTCTTTTGCGTAATGAATTCCTTGAAACTGTCGAGTGAATAAGGCGAGGTCGGCGCCGGCTGTAATTGGTTTGCCAATGGTGCATCGCCCGTCGTCAGGACGGACCTGTGTTCCGAATTTTGGCTGTTAGCTTGCAAGTACCAACACTTACGCCGGTGCGTCCGGTCTGTCCTATAGTACCAGTGGCTATTCGGCGGCATGGAAGAATTCGGCGCGGTCAGGCAATCCGCTGCAAACGCCGTATTCGGCACGGTGAGGGTTCGCAGCGCTAAAAGCGCACAAGCAAACACGAATATGCCGATTGGCCGCGAGATTTGCGCTGACATTGGCTCTCCCACACCAAGCAGAGCGGCAAGTGTTGTTGGGAATTTCGATCATAATGCGATGCGAATTGGGCAATCTCGGGGTGCTCGAACGTGGGGCGCCACTCTTGCCCGTTCTTCTCTTCGCCGCCGAAATTGGGCGGCAACGCGGCCTTTTTTTAGTTGATGCCCTAACGACGCGGTTTCTGCGTCGCATGGCCTTTCTTCTGCTCGCTACGCATGCGGGCACGGGCCAGCGCCGGGGTACGTTGCGTCATAGGAGATTTGGCCGTCGGCTTCACCATCGCGGCATTGGTGCGGTTCGGGGAATGCGACATCGGTCCCCACCAGTTCGACAACGTATCGTCGCCCCACACTTTCGGCCGTTGCGGGCGATCCTGATGCCAAGGCCGCGGCTCGAAGAAGCCGAGCTCCTCGTCGTGCATCTGATCCATTTCGCAGAAGAACTCGATCACCACGCCATCCGGGTTCTTGTGATAGATGGCGATGTTATGCCCGATGATGTGACGCAGCGGGCCCCAGGTCAGCTTGATTTTGCTTTGGGCCAGAAAGTCGCCGGCCCGTTTGATGTCGGACCAGTCGCGCACCTCGAAGGCGATATGGTGGATCGCGGCTTTGTCATCACGCAAAAAATTCACGGTGTGATGGTCGCGACTGCAGCGCAGAAAAGCGAAGAAATCCCCGCGCCAATCGGAGACGCGAAAGCCGAGTGTATCGCAATAGAACTTCACCAAGCCCTGCACGTCCGGGCAGGTATAGGCGATGTGGCCGAATTTCAGCGGCATAATCCCGGCAAACGTCTCGTCGTCCTTGGCGAAACCGAAGTCCGAGAAGATTTCTAGCATGGTCCCCTTGGGGTCCTTAAACGCGATAGCCTCCCGAATGCCGGGCGTGATGTCGCTACGGCGTTCGCATTTGATGCCGGCTTTCTTCAGCCTTGCGGCGATTTCGCCCAGATCGCTGCCCGGCGTCGTTTGAAACGACAGCCGCGGCGCTTCGGCGGCGCCGCCGTGTTCCAATACGATCGTCTCGAGCCCGGACTTGGTAGCGAGAACTGCGCGGTTCTTCTCGCGCGCCACCAGGCTTAAGCCGACGATGCGGGTGAAATAATCGACCATCCGCTCGATGTCCGGCGTGGTCAGTGTCGAATGGCCGGCGCGCTTGATCTGCAACATGAGACGACTCCGGCAGACGTTCTGCTCAAGCTTGCGCCGGCGCGCGCCGGGCGCTCTCGTGCGCACCCGGTTCGTGCGCCCGCACCGCGACCTTGAGCTCACCGAGGACCGGGCTTGAGCGGCAGACGATGACGTCACCGGGTTTCACCGGGCTCACGCCTTCGGGCGTCCCGGTATAGAGAAGATCGCCCGGATAGAGCGTATAGAACGCGGAAGCGAACTCGATCAGGCGCCGGCAATTGTAGATCAATTGGCTGGTGTTGCTCTTCTGGCGGACTTCACCATTGACCTCGATGCTGATCGGCACCGCGTCCGGATCGGGGATTTCATCCGCTGTCACCATCCACGGCCCGAGCACAGCATAGCCGTCGACCGATTTGCGGAAGCTGCGATCTTCGCGGCCGCGCACCGTCATGTCGAGGCCGAGGCAATAGCCGGCGACGTGATCGAGTGCTTCGGCCTGCGAAATGTCGCTGCCGGCTTTGCCGATCACCATGACCAGCTCGACTTCGTGATCGCTGCGCCGGTCCGGAAACCGCAGCGGGATTCCCTCGGACGGACCGACCAGCGCCGAATTCGCTTTCAGAAACATCCCGGCTTCGAGAATCTTCGACGACTGCGCGGATACGACCTGCGAACCCGGCTGCTGCGACGCTTTGCGCATTTCCTCGATATGCGCCTGGTAATTGGTCGGTGCGCAGGTCAGCTTGCTCGGCCGTGCCACCGGCGCCAACAGCTTCAGTTGTCCGATCGACTTGCCCGCGACCTTATCCGCCAGCCGTTCGATCCTCTCGCGCCACTGCGGCAATGCTGCGACCACCGCGTCACCGGTCATCGCATAAGGCGACGATTTTCTGATCTCCGCTTGCGCCTCGGTGACGTCGTGGACCAAGTCCCCGCGCACGACGCCCAATCGATCGTCGCCATAGCGGCAAAGCTTCATGGCTTGCTCCTTGATCGTCCCTGACTATCGCAGGCTCTGTCTGCGAACAGTAGCAAGCAAAGGTACGGTGGGCAAAGGCGTGTGTCGGCGGGCGGTGGCGCGTTCAACGCGTCTCGCGCTTGGAAAAACCGAACGTCACGGTCGAGACGCACAGGATGCTGACCGCAGCCGACAAGAAAAACACCATGCGCGGCTCGCCGCGATCCATCAGCATGCCGTAGACGATCGGAGCAATGCTGGCGCCGATATTGAACCCGGTCGAGACAAAGCCGAACACTAGCCCATAGGCCGTTGGTGGCGCCACCGCGCGCACCAGCATGTCGCGCGACGGGTAGGTGACGCCGAGGCAAAATCCGCTCATGCCCATGATCAGCAGAAGCAAGGCGGCCGGTAAATTGAAAAAGCCGACGAGCGCGGTGACGATGCCGGCCACTGTCAGTCCCGACGCCGCCACCACGGCATGGTGACTGGTTCGCGCCGCGAGAAAGCCGCCGGCGAGCACGCCTACGGCGTTCATCGCGAGCATCGTGGTGAGCGCCATGTTGGCGACGTCGGACGAGGTGCCATGCGCCGCGCCGAGCGCCACCACGAGATAGGTATTAAGCCCGCCGCCCATGATCGAAGTGAGAATGAAATAACCGAGGTTGAGCAAGATCGCCGGAGTGAGCAAAAGCCGCCATCCGGTATCGACGACATTGTTCTTGTGCGCACGGGCAGCGAGCTTGGTGGCGTGCGTAGGGTCGGCGGGCGGCTCGGCTTGCGCAATCAGCGTGGCGAGAACGATGAAACCGAACATTGCTGAGCCGATATAGGCGCCGCGCCAGCCGAATTGGCTTTGCAAATAGAGCAACGTGACCGGCGCCAGCGCTCCGCCGACCATGCCGGCGAAGGTGTGGAAGGAGAAGACGTGACTCAATCGCTCTGGCGGCGCGTGGTGCGACAGCAGCGAATAATCCGACGGATGATAGACGGTGTTGCCGAGCCCGGCGACGCCGTACATGGCGATGAAGACCCAATAATTGTCGACCAGACCCGCTACCGCAAAGGCGCCGCTGCTCAACGCCAAGCCTACGATCAGGACCATGCGGGGTCCAACGCGGTCGACTAGAAAACCGACCGGCGTCTGCAACAGGCCGGAGACGACGTTGAACACGGTGACCGCCAAAGCGAGCTCGGTGTAGCTCACCTTGAAGTCGGCGCGCACGAAAGCCAACAGCGGCGCCAGCATGAGCATATAATAATGACTCATCATATGCGCGCCGCATACGGCCGCGATCAACCGCGACGCCGCCGGGCGAATTGTGCTGACGGAAATCGCTTGCGTCATTGCGACTGCCGGGTCTTCGCGGCCTGCAGCGCATGCCAGATGCGAAACGGCGTCAGCGGCATATCGAGGTGGCGGATGCCGTAGTCAGACAGTGCATCGTTCACCGCATTCGTCATTGAGGTCAGTCCGCCGGCGGCGCCGGCCTCGCCGCAGCCCTTGACGCCGAGCGGATTGGATTTGGTCGGCACCGGGTGGCTGGCGAGCTCGAACGAGGGCACGTCCGCCGCGCGCGGCATCGCGTAGTCCATGAACGAGCCGGTCAGCAGTTGCCCGCTGTCGTCATAGACCGCCTTCTCCATCAGCGCCTGGCCGATGCCCTGGACCACGCCGCCATGCAATTGGCCGGCGACGATCATCGGATTGACGACCACGCCGAAGTCGTTGACGGCGCAATATTTAATCACGTCGACGGCGCCGGTGTCGGGATCGATCTCTACCTCGGAGACGTGACAGCCGTTGGGAAAGGTCCAGGCGCCGGGCCCGTCGCTGATATGGACGACGTCGAGCGATTGCGGCGCGTCGGCCGGAAGGTTGAGGCCGCCGTTATGAAGCTTTTGCGCCAAGTCCATGATCGAAATCGAACGGTCGGTGCCGACGATGACGAATTTGCCATGTTCGAAAGCGATGTCGGACGGCGAGGCTTCCAGCACATAGCCGGCGGCCTGCTTGCCTTTGTCGACGACCTTGACCGCGCCTTCGACGATAGCGGTGCCGCTGTGCATGATCGACTTCGAGCCGCCGGAGCCGCCGCCTACCGCAATACGGTCGCTGTCGCCCTGCACGAGCTTGATCTTGTCGAACGGAATGCCGAGTTGCTGGCTCAAGACTTGCGCGAACGGGGTGGCGTGGCCCATGCCGAAATCGAGCGTGCCGGTGGTCAACGTCACCGTGCCGTCGGCGTTGAATAGAATTGTTGCCGATTCCTTGGCCGGTCCCGCCGTTACTTCGAGATAATTGCCGATGCCGAGACCGCGCAGCTTGCCGCGCTTGCGGCTTTCGCGCTTGCGTTTGGCAAATCCCTTGACGTCGGCCAGCTCCAGCGCCTGCTTGGTCAGTGCGGCAAAATCGCCGCAGTCATAGGTCGCGGCCGAGGCCGTCTTGCGCGGGAATTCGCTCGGGCTGATGAGATTGCGCCGGCGCAGCGTGATGCGATCGATACCCATTTCGGACGCGGCGGCGTCGATCAAGCGCTCCATGTAATAGTTGCCCTCGGGGCGGCCGGCGCCGCGATAAGGCGTGATCTGCACGGTGTTGGTGAAGACGCACTTGGTCGACACCTCCATCAGCGGCGTGCGGTACATGCCCTGCGCGTTCTTCACGATGTTGGCGGTCGCCATGAACGGCCCGAACGTCGACAGGAAGGCGCCGAGGTCGGCGAAGCTCGTGAACCGCACGGCGAGGAATTTGCCGTCGGCGTCGAGCGCCAGCTCGCCGACCACCTCGGCGGCGCGGCCGTGGCCGTCGGAGACAAAACTCGTGGAGCGCTCGTCGGTCCATTTCACCGGACGGCCGAGCGCGCGCGCCGCGTGCAGGAGGCAGATGTATTCGGGAAACGCCATCGCCTTCATGCCGAACGAGCCGCCGACCTGGCCGGTCAGAACACGCACGTTCTTGATGTCGACGCCCATGATATCGGCGATGCTGGCGCGCATGCCCATGACGCCCTGCGAGCAGGTGTGAAGCGTGAAGCGGTCGCTTTCGAAACTGCCCAGTGCCGCGCGCGGCTCCATCGGATTAATCGCGAGCCGGGTATTTTCCATTTTCACGCGCGTGACATGCGCGGCCTGGGCCATGGCGGCATCGACGGCGGCGGTATCGCCAAAGTGAAAATCGATGGCAATGTTGTTCGGAACGTCATCGTAGATCTGCGGCGCGCCGGAGCGGGTGCCGGCTTCGGCAGAGGTGACGGCCGGCAGCGCATCGATGTCGACGGTGACGGCTTCGGCGGCGTCCTTGGCCTGCGGCAGCGTCTCGGCGACGACGAAGGCGACCGGATCGCCGACATAGCGCACCTTGCCGATCGCGAGCGCTTCGCGGCGCGGCTTGCGCAATGGCGTGCCGTCGCGGCTGGTAAGCGCGACGGCGCATTTGAGGTTGCCGTAACCGTTGAGGTCGGCACTATCGTAAACGCCGAGTACGCCCGGCATTTTACGCGCCGCCTCCTTGTCGATGGCGCGGATGGTTCCATGCGCGACCGAACTCCGCACCATGACCATGTAGGCTTGGCCGGGCAGGCTGACGTCGTCGGTATAATGTCCCAATCCGCGCAGCAGCATCGGGTCCTCGACGCGTGGCACGGATTGCCCGACAGCGAATTTGGCGGAGGTAAGTTCCTCGGCCGTCAAACCGTCCGCCCGGGGGCTGGCAGGGTGCTGCAAATTCATGACGATTCAATCCTAAAGGGCTTTTCCGGGTGATAAATGACTTGCCAGACCGCGGCAACTGGGCGCGGAACATGGCTCTTAGGCGGTTACGGCGCAGTATTGCCCTTGGGTGGGCCCCTGTTACAGTTTCCGGGATTTAGGATTGAACAATAGCCCGCGGCCGTCGAGCAGAACGAGGGCTCCGGCGCGGCAGGAAGGCATTGGATGGACGACGAGGTCTCGCCGCCGGGCGGCCTCGACGCCGGCGGATCCTCGCGCAACGGCCAGGCGCGGGGCGCTCGCTGGGGTCGCCGAACGCCCTATGGCATTCGCCGTGATGACCGTCGCGACGACGAGCAGGCGCACGTCCAAGCGCAATCGGCGGCGACCTATGCCGCGCTCGATCTCGGCACCAATAATTGCCGGCTCCTGGTCGCCCGGCCGACAGCCGACGGCTTCCGCGTCGTCGATGCATTCTCCCGCATCATCCGGCTCGGCGAAGGGGTCGCTGCATCCCGGCGGATCAGCGAGGCGGCAGTCGCGCGTGCGGTCGATGCGCTCCTGGTGTGCCGGGACAAAATGCGCGCGCGCGGCGTGGGGCGGGCGCGCCTGATCGCCACCGCAGCCTGTCGCACCGCCGACAACGCCGATGAATTTCGCCGCCGTGTCGCCACCGAAGCCGGCCTCGAGCTGGAAATCATCGATGCCGCGACCGAGGCACGGCTGGCCGCCACCGGCTGCACGGAATTGTTCGATCCCGCCGCCGACGGCGTCATCTTATTCGACATCGGCGGCGGCTCCTCGGAGCTGGTGCGTCTCAAGTGCCTGCCGGGCGACGGACGCGGACCGCCGACCCCTGATATTGTCGGCTGGACGTCGTTACCGGTCGGCGTCGTCACGCTGGCCGAGCGCTACGGCGGCAAGACGGTGTCACCGGAAACATATGGCGCCATGGTGGACGAGGTCGCCGCTTTCGTCGACCGCTTTGCCGCCGACCACGGCGACCTCGACGGCTTCCATACGCTCGGAACGTCCGGCACGGTAACGACGATCGCCGGCGTATTCTTGCGGCTGCGTCGTTACGACCGCCGGCGCGTCGATGGCTGCTGGCTGGCGGACGACGAAATCTCCGGCGTGGTCGCCGAATTGATGGCCATGAACTTCGACCAGCGCGCCGCCAATCCGTGCATCGGCGCCGAGCGTGCCGATCTGGTGCTGGCGGGTTGCGCCATCCTCGACGCCATCCGCCGCGCCTTTCCATCGCCGCGTCTGCGCGTTGCCGATCGCGGCCTGCGCGAGGGCATGCTGGTGGAAATGATGCGCGCCGACGGCGTGTGGGGGCAAGCGTAACGCAATGGCGCGGCTGACCGACGAGAAAAACCGCACCGCGTCGTCGCGCAATTGGCTCGAACGCCAGCTCAAGGATCCCTATGTGGCACGCGCCAAGCGCGAGGGGCTCCGCTCGCGCGCCGCCTTTAAGCTCGCCGAAATCGACGACAAATATAAAGTGTTCAAAATGGGCGGGCGCGTTGTCGATCTCGGCGCCGCGCCCGGCGGCTGGAGCGAGATCGCGGCGCTTCGCGTCGGCGCGAAGGAGGGGAGCAAGGGGCGGGTGATCGCACTCGATATTCTCGAGCTGAAGCCGCTCCCCGGCGTCGAATTCCTCAAGCTCGATTTCCTTGACGCGATGGCGCCGGAGCGGCTGAAGGAACTGCTCGGCGACGAGGCGCAAGGAAAAGTCGACGTCGTGCTGTCCGACATGGCCGCGAATGCCACCGGCCATCGCCAGACCGATCACTTGCGCATCATGGCGCTGGCCGAGGCCGCCGCGCTGTTCGCCCGCGAAGTGCTGGCGCCCAAAGGCACGTTCCTCTGCAAGGTCCTGCAAGGCGGCACCGAGGCGAACCTCCTTGCCGAGCTCAAGTGCGACTTCGAGAGCGTCAAGCACGTCAAGCCGCCGGCAAGCCGCGCCGATTCCGCCGAGCTTTATCTGTTGGCGCGCGGGTTCCGCGGCTGAGGCAATCGCAGCGCGACCACTCAAGCCTGTCGCGCCTTGCTCGGCGCTTCCGCCTCCGCTTCGATCCGTCCCGACAGCTCCGCCCCCGCATTCGCCGGCAGCCGCGCGAAGATCAGAGCGGCGCTCGCCGCCAGCAAGGCGACGAACAGGAATGCCGGCGGGAAGTCATTGATGCCCATGGCTGGCGAGTGCTTCAGCCGCAGCGTGATCTCGACGACCAGCGCGCCGACCGCCACGCCGGTCGACAGCGACAATTGCTGCGCGGCGGCCACCATGGCGGTGGCGCGGCTCATCCGCGGCGGATCGATCTCGGCATAGGCGATGGTGTTGATGCTGGTGAATTGCAGCGAGCGGAAGAAGCCGCCGGACAGCAAGATGACGATCATCGCGGCATAGGGCATGCCTTGGACGAAGGTCGCGCATGCGGCAAGGAAAACGCTCGAGATCAGCGCGTTGTAGAGCAGCACAGTGCGATAGCCGAAACGGCCGAGCACGCGCGTCACCGCCGCCTTCATGAACATCGAGCCGAGCGCCGTGGTGAAGGTGATCAAGCCTGACTGGAACGGCGTGAGATGAAAGCCGACCTGCAGCAATAGCGGCAGCAGGAACGGCAGCGCGCCGATGCCGAGCCGGAACAGGAAGCCGCCGTAAATCGAGGCGCGGAACGTCGGCAGCTTGAGCAACGTCAGATCGAGGATCGGCGCGGGCGTGCGCTTGGCGTGGATCACGTAGCCGACCGACGACAAGACGCCGACCCCGATCATCGCCACGACCAATTCGGTCGGCAGGAATTCAAGCCCCATCGCCGAAAGCCCAAAGGCTAAGCCCGCAATGCCGAGCCCGGACAAAACGAAGCCGACAAAATCGAACGGATCGTGCCGCTCGACGTGAACATTGGCGATATAGCGTGTGGCCAATACGATGCCGAGCAGACCGATCGGCACATTGATCAGAAATATCCAATGCCACGATGCGTAAGTGGTAATGAAGCCACCGAGTGGCGGACCGCAGATCGGCCCGATCAGCGCCGGCATGGTGACGAGCGACATCGCATTGAGCAGATGTCTTTTATGAATGCTGCGGACCATGATCAGGCGGCCGACCGGCGTCATCATGGCGCCGCCCAAGCCTTGCACGATGCGGGCAGCCACGAATTCCGGGAGTGTGTGCGAGGCGGCGCAGCAGATCGAGCCGAGCACGAACACGCCGATGGCGGCACGGAACACGTTGCGCGCGCCGAAACGGTCGGCGATCCAGCCACTGGCCGGAATAAAGATGGCAAGCGACAGCAGATATGACGTCACCGCGAGCTTCAGCGCCAGTGGATTGGTGCCGAGCGCCCGTGCAATCGCCGGCAGCGACGTCGCAATCACCGTCGAGTCCATGTTGTCCATGAACAGGGCGGTGGCGACGATCAAGGGAACTATGCGGTCGTAGGGAGGCGGTTCTTCCATTCGTGGCTATCGGCTCGGCTATCGTTTCGTGGCGCCCCCGGTTTTACGCGCGCACGTCGGTCTCATGCCAAGCGCTTTGCCGCTTCCTCGACCATGCTGACGTCGGAATATTTCTTTACGTCGATGTCTTCCTTGAGGAAGCCGACGTCCTTTTGGAGCTGTAGGTTGTTCTGCAGCGCGGCGAGGTTCGGCATGCCGTTCGGATCGCGGTACTGGTCCTTGCCGGTGAAGGCCCATCGCACGCGCGCCGGCGGCAATTTGGTGAGCTGGGCGACGATGGCGACCGCCTCATCGTGGTTCGTCGGGTCGCTGTACCAGCGGATGGCGCGGATGGTGTCCTCCAGGAAGTCGACCAGAGCGGCGCGGTTCTGCGCGATGAACGGCGTGCGCGCCGTCCACATCGTAAGCTGGGTGATGCCGAATGCATCTTTCTGGCTGAATAGCGGGTGAGCAATGGCGTTGAGCGCGGGATCGAGCGAGAACGGCGGCACCGCGCTGACGAGGTCGGCCTTTTTCTCCGCCAGCATTGCCTTCATCGCGGGGAAGGGCGCTTCGACGATGGTGTAGTCGCGGTTGGCTTCGAGCCCGGAGCGGCGGCACATCACGCGCATGGCAATGTCAACCGCGCTGCCGATGACATTGGTGGCAAGCACCTTGCCCTTGAGGTCGGCCACGGTTTTGACCGGGCCGTCGTTGAGCACCATGAATTGATTGCTGCCGTGGCCAGCTACCCCATCCTGGATTTCGTCACAGATCACCCGCAGGTCGTCCATATGCGCGTTCTGGATGGCGAGCCCGAATGAGGAGAAGGCAAGCGGCCCGATATCGAGCTCGCCTGATGCCAGCGCCGTGATTACCGGCGGCGTACCTTCGAAACGCGTGGCCTCAGCGACGTAGGATTGGCCAAAGTGCTTGAGGATGTCCTTCTTCGCGATCACCAGCGGCGCCAGTGAGGCTGGAATCACCACCCAGCCGCAGCGGATGTTGAGCGGCGCTGCCCGTGCGATGTTGGGCGCGGCGAGCGTTGCGCCGGCGGCAATGCTGCCGAGGCCAAATTGACGACGATCCAGGCCTCTATTCACGGCGATTCCTCCGGCTTTCCACCCCTCTGTAGCTCGGGGGCCTATGAATTGCGGCCAAGGCATGCTATCGACCGCCGCCAACCCAAAAGCGGGTCATCGAGTCGGGCGACGGATTTGGGTCCGCCCGCCCGCAAGGCGTTCCCCGATGCGATGGCCTGTCATAGCGGGCCATGCGGAGTTGGCAATGGCAGTGATTTCAAGAGACCTACCGCCCGAAGCATACACCTTCGATGACGTCTTATTGAAGCCGGGCTTGTCCGATGTTCTGCCTTCGGATGTCGACATTCGATCCCGGATCACGTCCAGCATCCCGCTCAATATCCCGATCATCGCCTCGGCTATGGATACGGTGACCGAGGCGCATATGGCGATCGCCATGGCGCAAGCCGGCGGTATCGGCATCCTGCACCGCAATCTCGAACCCGACCTGCAGGCGGCGCAAGTCCGTCAGGTGAAGAAATTCGAATCGGGCATGGTGGTGAATCCGGTCACTATCGCTCCGGCCGCGACGCTGGCCGACGCCTTGGCGCTGATGGCGGAGCATCGCATTTCCGGCATTCCGGTCGTCGAGGGCGGCAACGGCAAGCTGCCCGGCAGGCTGGTCGGCATCCTGACCAATCGCGACGTGCGCTTTGCCACCGACAAGCGGCAAAAGGTCTCCGAGCTGATGACCAAGGAGCGCCTCATTACCGTTGGTGAGAACGTCGGGCAGGACGAGGCGAAACGGCTTCTGCATCAGCACCGCATCGAAAAGCTTCTGGTGGTCGATAGCGACTATCGCTGCGTCGGGCTCATCACCGTGAAGGATATCGAGAAAGCAGTGGCCAATCCCAATGCGTGCAAGGACGAGCAGGGCCGGCTGCGCGTCGGCGCCGCCACTTCGGTCGGCGAGCCGGGCTTTGCGCGCTCGGAAAGCCTGATCGACGCCGGCGTCGACCTCATCGTGGTCGACACCGCGCACGGCCATTCCCGCCGCGTGCTCGACGCCGTGACGCGTATCAAGCGCCTGTCGAATGCCGTGCAGGTGGTCGCCGGCAATATCGCCACCGGCGAAGGCGCCAAAGCGCTGATCGATGCCGGCGCCGATTCAATCAAGGTCGGCATTGGACCCGGCTCGATCTGCACTACGCGCATCGTCGCCGGCGTCGGCGTGCCGCAGCTTACCGCGATCATGGAGGCGGTCGAGGTGGCCAAGCGGTCGAACACGCCGGTCATCGCCGACGGCGGCATCAAATATTCCGGTGATCTCGCCAAGGCGCTGGCCGCCGGTGCCGATAGCGCCATGATCGGCTCGCTGCTCGCCGGCACCGACGAGACGCCGGGCGAGGTGTTTCTCTATCAAGGCCGTTCCTACAAGAGCTATCGCGGCATGGGCTCGGTCACCGCCATGGCGCGCGGCTCGGCCGACCGCTATTTCCAGCAGGAGATCAAGGACACGCTCAAGCTCGTGCCCGAGGGCGTCGAAGGGCAGGTCGGCTACAAGGGGCCGGTCGCCCATGTGCTGCACCAACTCGTCGGTGGCTTGCGTGCGGCGATGGGCTATGTCGGTGCCAAGGATCTCGCCGAGTTTCGCGACAAGGCGCGGTTCGTACGCATTTCCGGCGCCGGCCTGCGCGAAAGCCACGTCCACGACGTCACCATCACGCGCGAGAGTCCGAACTATCCGAGC
The DNA here is from genome assembly GCA_049796395.1 of Xanthobacteraceae bacterium. GTDB lineage: Bacteria > Pseudomonadota > Alphaproteobacteria > Rhizobiales > Xanthobacteraceae > BOG-931. Next base: position 44,659 of record JBARER010000287.1, on the reverse strand, counting down.
CGGGGATAAATGCCAGGCGCGCCCGACCCGTTCGCCAAGATACGCACCGCGACGAATGCCCATCGCGGGCAGCACGGCTGCAATGCCTTTCCGTACGACAATGGTCCGCTGCTGGCGGCGCTCGCCGGCGCGGCCAATGCGCGCCGCATCCTGGAATTGGGCACCGCACTCGGTTACACGGCCTTGTCGTTTGCTTCCGGCGCGCGCGATGCCACTGTCGACACCGTCGAGCGCGATCCGGACCATGTTCAGTTGGCGCGCGACAATATCGCCGCCGCCGGCATGGACCATCGCATCACCGTGCACGAAGGCGATTTCGCCGCGGTGCTGCCGACGCTCGATCCCGGCTACGACGTCGCGTTCTTCGATGGCGGCACGCCGGTGGCGGCGCTGCACAAAACGCTGCGCGGGCTGCTTCGCACCGGCGGCACCTTGATCACCGCCAATCTCAACCATGGCGGCACGGCGGACTCCGTGCGTAAGGCGCTGTTCGAAGGCAAATCCTGGCGCAGTGCCTTGGTCGACGAGGATGGCGAGACCGCGATCAGCGTCAAGCTTTAGAAAGATCGTTCAGCCGGAGCGCGTTCATGACCACCCAAGCCATTCTTCTGCCACTGTTTGTCGAGGTCACCCTGACTTTTCTGCTGTGGGTTTGCATGGCGTTCTTGCGCACGCGCGATTTCACAACCGGTGTGGTGCGGCCCGACGAGATCGCGCTGCGCGAACCGAAATGGGCGCCGCGGACCCTGCAATTCTGCTACGCGTTTTCCAACCAGTTTGAAATTCCGGTGCTGTTCTACGTTCTCACCATCCTGGCCTATATCACCCATCTCGCCGGACTGATCTTCGTCATCCTGGCTTGGATTTTCGTGATTTTCCGGCTGTTGCACGCCTATGTGCATGTGACCAGCAATACGGTGCGCGTGCGCGGCATGTTTTATGGCATCGCGGTGGTGGCGCTCGCGGTCAATTGGGCGATCTACATTTTCGAAGTCTTGACGCTGCCGCGGCCGATATAGGACGCGGATCGTGTCAGAGGACATCTGTCATCCAACCGCCCCGCACGAGCGATTGCGGCTGCCGGAATGGTACGTCTCCAGCCTGATGATGGACCGCGCGCTCGACGCCGTCGTCCGCCGCGTCAAGAAACTCGACCGGAAGCACGACGTTCCTTATCTCGCCGGCTATAGCCTCGACGGCAAGGTCATCTATATCGACCGCCACATGCCGAAGAGCTTCGAATTCCGCGGCCGCACCGTCGAGACCGATCGGTTTCTGATCCTGCACGAGGAGGTCGAGAAGACGCTGATCGACCAGCTCGGCCTGCACTATCTGCACGCGCATCAGATCGCGACGCGCGCCGAGGAGGCCGCCGTCCGCGCCGCCGGCATTGAGTGGCGCGCCTATGACCGCTTCATGCAAAAACATGTCAAAACCATCGGTGACGAGCGGCTGAAGAAAGTGCCGAAAGACCTCGATCTCAAACCTTATCGCGACGAACACGACGACGAGCTGTTGCGGCGCATGCTGGCGAGCGTGAAAGCCGGCAAATGCCCGAAAGGCATTCACGTCGGCGATCTGGCCGAGGCGATTGCCGATCTGCGCAAACAGGTGCGCCGGCACGAGACGCCGGCGGCGCATCGCTCGGCCGCCATCAAGCGCAAGATGAAAAAGTGACGCCATCGGCTCGCCTTTCCGCAGCCATCGAAGCCTTCGCCGATATCGAGACGCGGCGACGTCCTGCGGGCGATGCGCTCAAGGACTGGGGGCTATCGCATCGCTTTGCCGGCTCCGGCGATCGCGCCGCCATCGCCGGGCTGGTTTACGATGCGTTGCGCCGCAAGGCGTCGTCGGCGTGGCTGATAGGCGAGGCGACCCCGCGCGCCGTGTTGCTTGGCATGCTGCGGCGGGAACGTGGGCTGGATGCCGCGTCAATCGCAGGTCTGTGCAGTGGCGCGCGCTATGCGCCGCAGCCGCTGACCGAGGCGGAACAGGCGGCGCTCGAAACCGGCACGCTTGCGGATGCGCCGGGGCATGTCGTGGGCGATTATCCGGAGTGGCTCGAGCCGTACCTCGCGCGCGCTTTCGGCGACGAGCGCGCCGCGGAAGGCGAAAGCCTGGCGAGCCGCGCGCCGCTCGATCTGCGCGTCAATACGCTGGCCACCTCGCGCGAAGATTTACTGCCGAAGCTCGATCATCTTGCCGCCGCGCCCGCGCGCTGGTCGCCCTGGGGGCTTCGCATTCGCGTTGCCGCCGAGGCCAAGAGCCCGGCCATCCATGCCGAGCCGGCCTTCATCAAGGGCCAGATCGAAATCCAGGACGAGGGCTCGCAGCTTGCCGCGCTGTTGGCCGGCGCCGCGCCCGGCCAGCAGGTGATCGATCTCTGCGCCGGCGCCGGCGGCAAGACGCTGGCGCTCGCCGCCGCGATGGAAAACCACGGCCAGATTTACGCCACCGACACTGACAAACGCCGGCTGGCCCCTATCCACGACCGTATCGCCCGCGCCGACGCGCGCAATATCCAGGTGCGTACGCCCAAGAGCGTCGGCGACGTGCTAACCGATGTCGCCGGCCGCGCCGATCTGGTGCTGATCGATGCGCCGTGCACGGGCATCGGCACCTGGCGGCGCAATCCGGACGCCAAATGGCGGATTCGCCCCGGCGCGCTTGAGGTGCGGCTGCGCGAACAGGAAGCCGTGCTCGACCGTGCCGCCGCCCTGGTCAAACCAGGCGGCCGCATCGCCTACGTCACCTGTTCGGTGCTGGCGGAGGAAAACGGCGACCAGATCCGCGGCTTTATCGGCCGGCACGGCGATTTTTCCGTGGAAAAGCCGGCCGAGGTCATCACCGGGCTGGGCGAGCGCGCCTATCTTTTCGGCCGTGCGGTGCTTATTTCCGACGAAGGCTTGCTGATGACACCGCGCCGGACCGACACCGACGGCTTTTTTGTCAGCAGGCTGAGACGCGCCCCATCATGAGTCGTTTCCCAACACCTTGGTTGTTCCCAAGACTTTGGTTGTTCCCATGACTTCGGTTGCTCGACAGGGTGCGGCGGCTGCCGTAGAACCCGCAATGGCCCGGCAAGATTCGCTCTCTCACGACAAGATTCTGATCGTCGATTTCGGCTCGCAGGTCACGCAGCTTATCGCCCGGCGCGTGCGCGAAGAGAAAGTCTATTGCGAAATCGTGCCATTCCAGAAGGCCGAAGCCGCATTCCGCGAGATGCGGCCGAAAGGCGTCATCCTGTCCGGCGGGCCGGCCTCGGTGCTCGATAAGGACGCGCCGCTGGCGCCGGCGGCAATCTACCAGGCCGGCGTGCCGGTGCTCGGCATCTGCTATGGCGAGCAGGCGATGGCGGCCCAACTCGGCGGCAAGGTCGAGGCCGGCCATCATCGCGAGTTCGGCCGCGCCGAAGTGCAGATCGCGAGCCAGAGCGCACTCACGGACGGCGTCTGGGAGGTCGGCCAGAAATATCCGGTGTGGATGAGCCACGGCGACCGCGTCACCGCGCTGCCCGCGGGCTTCAAAGTCGTCGGCACCTCGCCGAACGCGCCGATTGCCATGATCGCCGACGACGCGCGTAAATTCTACGCCACCCAATTTCATCTCGAGGTCATGCACACGCCGCACGGCGCCGCGCTCTTGCGCAATTTCGTCCGCAAGGTTGCCGGCTGCACCGGCGACTGGACCATGCGCGCGTTCAAGCTGGAAGCGATGGAGAAAATCCGCCGTCAGGTCGGCAACGGCAAGGTGATCTGCGGGCTGTCGGGCGGCGTCGATTCCGCCGTCGCCGCCGTGCTGATCAACGAAGCGATCGGCGATCAGCTCACTTGCGTGTTCGTCGACCACGGTCTGCTTCGCCTCGGCGAAGCCGAAAAGGTGATGACGCTGTTCCGCGGCCATTACAACATTCCGCTGGTTCACGTCGAAGCGGCCGATACTTTCCTCGCCGCCCTCGACGGTGTCAGCGACCCGGAGCAAAAGCGCAAGACCATCGGCAAACTGTTCATCGACGTGTTTGAAGCCGAGGCGAAGAAGATCGGTGGCGCGGAATTTCTGGCGCAAGGCACGCTCTATCCCGACGTGATCGAAAGCGTGTCGTTCACCGGCGGACCTTCGGTGACGATCAAATCACACCACAATGTCGGCGGCTTGCCCGAGCGCATGCATATGAAGCTCGTCGAGCCGCTGCGCGAATTGTTCAAGGACGAAGTGCGCTCGCTCGGCCGCGAGCTCGGACTGCCCGACGCCTTCGTCGGCCGCCACCCGTTCCCCGGTCCGGGGCTCGCCATCCGCTGCCCCGGCCCGGTCACCCGCGAGAAAATGGATATCCTGCGGCTCGCCGACGACGTGTTCATCGAGGAAATCCGCCGCGCCGGGCTGTACGACGACATCTGGCAGGCCTTTGCCGTATTGCTGCCGGTGCGCACCGTCGGCGTCATGGGCGATCACCGCACCTACGATTATGTCGTCGGCCTGCGCGCGGTCACCTCGACCGACGGCATGACCGCAGATTTCTACCCGTTCGAGATGGCTTTCATCGGCGCCGTCGCCACCCGCATCATCAACGAGGTCAAGGGTGTCAACCGCGTGGTCTATGACGTGACGAGTAAGCCGCCAGGGACGATTGAGTGGGAGTAGAGTGGCCCTCATAATTGGGTCTCACAGACTTCCCACCGGGTTCCCGGGTTACTGGGCCAAATCCTCAGGCAAACGAGCGGCTAGTCCCAAACCGAGTGGATGATCTTGATCTGAGAGCCTACTGGGGTCGATGCTCCAAAGCGCGGCCAGTTCAGTTACATCGGTTTCCTTAGGAAAGGCATGACGGCCCTTTTGTCGAATTCGGGTCCGCGCTTCTCCTGGGGAAAGTCCGCTCGCGACAAGGCCGCTCTCCTCAACGGCTTGCTCCTCCGCTGTTGCGAAAAGCTTATTCGTGGCGTCGGACGGCGAGAGACCGCTCAGATTCGCGAACCCCAATTTTGCCTCTTCCGAAGTCTGCTCGCCGACGTTCGCCAAAACCTCACCGATCTCTCCGAGATAAGCAAAGATGCGCGGCCGCTGGCCTTTAGGGCGCGCGCCCATGCAGCGAATTCGACCACGCGGTGGCTCCCAAAGAAATGAACGTCGTCAAACCGATTCATCAGGCGGTAAAATAGCTCGTCAAATCTTCTACCGATATCATGGTGAGTTTCGTGGGTAGGATATGGCAGCGAAGAGCCAGCCATCAAAATCCAGCCGCCGACTGGTGGCGAAGCGAACACCCAGGAATCGCTGTTCTGCGGATCTCCATATGCGGCCGCGAGGCCGGAGGCCCAATTGGTTGGCGCTGTCTCGCTGAACTCAAGCGCGTCAAGCACTGAAGTCGGATCGGACGCCTTTACGGCGAACCATGAAATCTTGAATCCGAATGGCCTAGGCGCGTCCGGCCTCTGATCGAACGATGGCATCGTCCCCTCTGAGCGACCGCGGAGAATGAGCCGCAGTTCTCACGATCAATGGGCTTTTGCGCGTCGCCCAGCCACAGGCTCGTGCGCGAATGCGGGTTTCCACTCGAACATACAGGAACATGTTATGAGCGCAACTACTAGTAGTGGAACCATGCGCGGTTTTCGCTTGACGAACGAATCCGGTGGATTGGGGCAAATGGCATTTCCATTGTAATTACAAGGATCAGAGAATGAGCGTAATTACAAGGATGAGAGAATGAGACTGACACAAATACCTTTTAAGAAAACAGCGACGATTTTTAAGTCAGAAAAATTTATTTCGATTGAGTCGCTTTCTGGAGCGAGCGCCCTCAAGTATCGTGAAGACGACAGTTGTGGAGTTTATTTGGAGCCAGAAGCAATCGACGAAATATTGGGTCAGGTGCTGTTGGCTGCACTGGACAGGAGTCGACTCGTTGATCCTCGTTCTGAGCGCGAATTCTTTGACCCGGATAGAGCGATGCGTGTCGATGCGAATTGGGAGAAACAATTAATGAGCCGTTATGGTTACAAGACCAAACGTGACGCGTATGAGCATCTGGACTGGTGTCTTGCGAAAATTTACGACGGTAAGATCTCCTTCCAACCACACCGTCGTCAAAAACCGGGCTGGAGAGGCCTTCCGCCGGATAGAACAGTCGTCATTCCAATGACGGACAATGTGGTGGCGGTCGGAGCGGCGCTGCGGCTGGCCTTGGACCGCTGCGAGTAACACGCGCCGCGGCTTTTGCCGCGATGTGGATTCTGTAATTTTAATCGCTTCACCGGCAGCATAGATTGAGCGAAGGCATGCCCATCGCCATCTACGGCATCAAGGACTGCGACACCATGAAGACAGCGCGCGCCTCGCTTGACTGTGAATCGGCTAAACAGAATGGAGGCGAGAGGATGTCACGGGACGCAGCCAAGATCATAATAGAAATCGTTACAAGAAATGCCGCCGAGCAGGATGCTGCTCTGGCAAGAATTCAACCATTGTGTTCCCAAGATGAGTTTAGCGAATACCGGCGAATGATCGGAAAGTCGATGGGAGCCATGCTGACCGAGATCATCCATCCAATTGTTGCAAAATATCCTGAGTTGAAACCCGCTCAACTAAAATAGGTCAAAGACGTAAGCTGCTGGTGTATGGGTAACCAGCAAAGTACGAGGAGAGTGAGCGCCGCGCCCATCACCATCTATGGCACTAAGGATTGCGATGCGATGAAGCGAGCGACCTGGCTCGACATGCGCGGCGCCGCTTATTTAGCGAAATTCGCGGCGATCCGTTGTTGCAGATAATCGTTCGCGGTGATCGGCACGTAGCGTTTGCCGGGGCCTTGGATCACCGCGTCCTTGTTGGCCTGACAGAAAAAGGGCATCGAATAGCGCGGCCCCAGATATTCGTCGGCCCGCGGCATGCGCACGCGATGCAGCGTCGATAGGAGCTTGTCGTCGCTCCAGCGCATCAGCATGTCGCCGATGTTGCAGGTAATGACGCCGGGCAGGGGCTCGACGTCGGTCCAGGCAAGCTCGGTGGATTCCTTGCCGGGACAAAGCTGCAGTCCGCCCTGGCCGCTCTTCTGATGCAGCAGCGTCAGGCAGTCGAAATCGGTGTGCGCGCCGGCGCGCCAGCCGGTGAAATCCGCCGGCTGGGCGTTCACCATCGGCAGGTAATGCAGAAGCCGCAACGTACTCTGATATTCGTTCGACAGCGGATCGTGGCATTCGGTGAAGAAGTCCGGCTTGAAGCCGAGCTTTAAGGCGAAGCAAGACAGCACTTTCATGCCCAGCGCCCAGTTCGCGCGCTCGAAAGCCAGCATCGTCGCCTTGAATCCCGCCAGTTCGTCGCCGGTCGGCCAAAGCTCCGCCATTCGGGTTAGCGTGATCTGGTAGGATTCCTTGTTGTCCGCCGTGCCGGTCGATGGCCGCACCTGGCTTTTATATTCCCAGCCGGCATTGGTGCCCTTGAGCAGCGGATATTGCGCTTTGGTCTCGTGCGGCAGCGCGAAGAAGCGCTCCGTCATTGCGAAGGCCTCGTCGGTCTGCTCCTGCGGGATGCCGTGATTGACGAGCTGGAAGAAACCGATCTCCGTCGACGCTTTCCATAACTGATCGGCGATCTCCGGTTTTCGCGCTTCGAAGCGGCTCATGTCGACGAGCGGGATATCGCGGGCCTTCGTGCGGCCCATGCCGCCGAAAGTCTGCTCCTTGTTGAGTTCGTCCAGACCGTAGGCGGCGCTGCTGCCGGCGTTCATGATTGCTCTCCGTCGACTCCGCCGGTATCCGCCAGAGTGGCTGAAGAAACAGCCGCTAGTGCTTGCCGGGAAAGCCGCCGAGACCGTTGAAGGTCATGTACAGCGAGTAGGCGCTCACCGTGATCGCTATCGCCATTTCAAGCACCAGGATGGCAACGCCGTATTTGTACCAGGGCTCCTGGGGAGCCGGCAGGCTGACCGGATTCATATCGACCTCCTTGCTTTGGATTACCGGCTATGGCTTGGCGAATTCATGCGCGCTGGCCGAGCGGTTCGGCGCCGAACAGGCCGTGCTCTTCCGGATGGCGCTCGTAGCGCGCCGCCCAGAAGTAGAACACGACAAACGGCACGAACATGTACACCGCGACGTAGAGGTATCCCATGTGGATGTTCTGGCTGCTGCCGAAGATCAGCGGATAGACGATGCCAGCGGCGGTCGAGACGCCGCCGATAAATCCTGCCGCGATTCCGGGGCGATCCGGGAATAACAGCGGCACCAGCGCAAATGTGCCGCCGGTGCCGAACGACAGGAAGATGCCGAGGGCGACCAGCACCCCGACCGACCAATGCAGCGAGCCGTACAAGCCGGCCACAGTCAGGCTGGCCATCGCCAGCGTGATCAGGATCAGGGCAAGCCCAAGCCAATGCAGGCGCGGCGCATAAGGCAATTCCTTGGCGATGAACGGCAGCGGCGTCCATCCTTTGCGCTGGAATAGATCGGACATGAAGCCGGAGAACGGCCGGAACAGCGAAGCGTTGAACGACTCCACCGCGGCAAACGTGCCGGCGGCGATCTGCAGGCCGGCCACGCTGCTGAAGCCCAATCCGAGAAGCTCACTATGGAAGCCGCGCATGAAATAGCCGGGCAACCAAGCGTTCATCGCGATTTCCAGGCTGAACGCCATCGCGTAGGCCAACATCAGCGCGATGGCGATATAGCGCGTCCAAACAAAAACCGTACCGCGGAAGTCGCTGCTGCGCCGCGCAACCGCGCTGCGTTCGCTCGTCTTCGCCGCGCTGCCGCGCCAGAGATACCAAAGGGCGACGAACAGCGCGATGACGCCCAGCCAGAGAAATGCGCTGTGGTAATTGGTGCCGAAAATGCGCGGCAGGAACAATGCGCCAACACCGGCTCCGACATTGCCGGTGCCTGCGTAAAGGCCCTCGGCGGTGCCGATTTCATTGGAGTCGAACCATTGGGCGACGTGCTGGATGCCGACCACGAACGACACCCCGGCAATCGCCACGATCACCCGCTCGGCAAACAGCAGTTCGTAGCTGGTGGTATAGGCCGAGGCGATCGAAACCAGTCCGCACCCCGCCAGGATGACGGCAAATGTGCGCGGCGCGCCGAAGCGGTCGGCCGCCCAACCGGCGATCACGCGACCGATCGGCGCCATCCAGATCGCGGAACTCGCCAACAGACCGAGGTCCTTGATGCTGAGGTGATAGTTCGCCGCAATGCTCGGGCTGAACGCCGCGGTCGAAAACCACATCAGGAAGCACCAGAAAAAACCAACGGTGGCTATTAAGAGCTGTTCCGTCTTGTGGGTATGCATCGCCTCGCTCCTGCGGAATTGGCTGGCGATGTCGGAGCAAAGCTTGTGCCAGCGGCACTTGTTGGTCTCAATTGGCGTCGGTTTGCCGCTGTCTTGATCGACGGTGTCTGTTTCCATCGGCTGGAAACGCTGACAATGCCCACAACTTGCGCATCCTGATTGGTGCTGTGGCGACGCGTGCAACAAAATTCATCGGCGATAGATCGGCTTCGAATCACGTTCATGCATCGCGTCGATAATTTGTGCAAAAGACCGAACGCAAACAGGACACGAGATCGGCGTGGGAGCCTCGGCGCTACCGGCTTGCACAAGCTTGTTGCAGGCAGCGGCGCGACTGAGCAGTTGCGGTTCATTCAATGCGTCTGGACGATCTCGGTTAAGTCTCTGATTAATAACAATGTATTGCGTATCGCCGCAGTGGCACGAAGCTTGATTGCGAGTTGAAGGTGACGGGGAGCGTTGGTGCGCCCGTGCGACAGCACATCGCACGCGATCGGAAGCCAATACGGCTGGAGAGCGGAGCCATGACACCGGATCAAATAAAGGTTGTGCAGGAGAGTTTTGCGAAAGTCGTGCCGATATCGGAGCAGGCGGCTGCGCTGTTCTACGGGCGGCTGTTCGAAATCGCGCCATCGGTGAAACCGCTGTTTCGCGGCGATATGAAGGAGCAAGGCCACAAGCTGGTGGCAACTCTCGCCGTTGTCGTCGGCGGCTTGAGCAATTTGGAAGCGATTCTGCCGGCGGCGAGCGCGCTCGCCAAACGCCACGTCGGCTACGGAGTGTCCGCGGCCCACTACGCGCCGGTCGGCGAGGCGCTGCTGTGGACGCTGGAACGCGGACTAGGCTCCGACTGGACGCCGGAACTCGCCGCCGCCTGGAGCACGGCCTACGGTATTCTGTCGACTTATATGATCGACGAGGCCTACGGCCGCAGCGCCGCGGCCGAATGAACGCGCAAACCATCAGCAGCCAGAGGCGGCCGCGGCTTGTGGTGGTCGGCAACGGCATGGCCGGGATGCGCACGGTCGAGGAGTTGCTGGCCCGTGCACCCGACCGCTTCGACATCACCGTGATCGGCGCTGAGCCACAGCCGAACTACAATCGCATTTTCCTCTCGTCGGTCCTGGCAGGCGAAAAGACGCTCGACGAGATCGTGATCAACGCGCGTGCGTGGTATGCCGAACAAGGCATCGATCTGATGATGGGCCGCCGCGCCGCCGCGCTCGACCGGGGCGTCAAGCAGGTGGTGCTCGCTGACGGTGCCGCAGTTGCCTACGACAAATTGCTGTTGGCCACCGGATCAAGGCCGGTGGCGCCGCCGCTTGCGGGACTGGAGTTGCCGGGTGTTCGCGCCTTTCGCGACGTCGCCGATGTCGAGGCGATGATCGCGGCCGCGTCCAGCGGCCGCCGCGCCGTCGTGATCGGCGGCGGGTTGCTCGGCCTCGAAGCGGCGTGGGGGCTCAAGCGCCGCGGCATGTCGGTTGCGGTCGTGCACTTGATGCCGACGCTGATGGAGCGCCAGCTCGACGTCGCCGCCGCCGAATTGCTGCGCCGCGATCTCGACGCCCGCGGCATTGCCATTTTCACCAATGCGCAGACCGAGGCGCTCGTCGGCAAAGAGCGGGTCGAGGGCGTGTTGTTGGCTGACGGTCGCCGGCTCCCGGGCGACCTTGTCGTTCTTGCGATCGGCGTGCGGCCGAACATCGATCTGGCCCGCGACGCCGGCCTCGACGTCAATCGCGGTATCCTGGTCGGCGATGATATGGCAACGAGCGATCCCGATGTCTGCGCGGTCGGCGAATGCATCGAGCACAACGGTCAGGTGTGCGGTCTGGTCGCCCCGATCTGGGAGCAGACGAAAGTGTGCGGTGCCCGGCTCGCCGGCGATAAGCGAGTGGCTTATGCACCACCACCGTCGTTCACCAGTCTCAAAATCACCGGCATCGACGTGTTTTCGGCCGGTGCGCTGGCGGCGGCCGACGATGCCGACCATGAGATCACGCTGCACGACGCCAAGCGCGGTCTCTACAAAAAAATCATCCTGCGCGACGACAAGATTGTCGGCAGCGTGCTGTATGGCAGCGTCGGCGACGGTCCCTGGTACGTGCAATTGATGCATGACAAGGCCGACATCGCGCCGTTTCGCGATCGGATTGTTTTCGGCCGCGATTTTGCCGAGCAGGCGGCCACGGCGAAGCCGGGGACCGATGCGTCGCCGCCGGCGGATTCCGCCGCCGTCGGCGCGGATGCGGGGCCGCGGTGGCAAGCGGCGTGATTCGCACCACCTGTCCCTATTGCGGGGTCGGCTGTGGGCTTGTGGCCGCCGCGGACGGAACTCTTTCGGCCGACAAGGATCACCCGGCCAACAAAGGCCGGCTGTGTTCGAAGGGGGCGGCGCTCGGCGACACGCTCGCCACCGATGGGCGCTTGCTGTACCCGCAAATCGGCGGCCGCAACGCGAGCTGGGATGAGGCGCTCGATCGCATTGCCGCGGCTTTCAAACAAACCATCGCGGACCATGGGCCGGACGCGCTGGCACTGTATGTCTCCGGCCAATTCCTCACCGAAGACTATTACGTCGCCAACAAGCTGATGAAAGGCTTCATCGGCTCCGCCAATATCGACACCAATTCGCGGCTGTGCATGGCTTCGTCGGTCGCCGGTCACGTGCGGGCCTTCGGCGAGGATATCGTGCCGGGCTGCTATGAGGACATCGAGCTGGCCGATCTGGTCGTATTGGTCGGCAGCAATACGGCATGGTGCCACCCGGTGCTGTACCAGCGCCTGGTCGCCGCCAAGGAAACGCGCGGCACCAAAATCGTCACCATCGATCCGCGCCGCACCCCGACCTGCGATATCGCCGACCTTCACCTGGCCGTCCGACCCGGCTCCGACGTCGCGGTGTTTGCCGGTCTCCTGGTGCATCTCGCCGCTAAAGGGGCCTGCGACAAGGCATGGACACACGGTTTCGCCGCTGATTTCTCTACGGCGCTCGACGCCGCGCGCCGCGCCGTGCCGACGCTCGCCGATGCGGCGGCGATCGCCGACATAGCGCCGGCCGATCTTGGCCGCTTCTACGATTGGTTCACTGCCACCGAGCATACCGCGACGCTCTACTCGCAGGGCGTCAATCAGTCGTCGGCGGGGACGGATAAAGTCAACGCCATCATCAATTGCCACCTCTCCACCGGCCGCATCGGCCGCCCTGGCATGGGGCCGTTTTCGTTGACCGGGCAGCCCAACGCGATGGGCGGTCGCGAAGTCGGCGGCCTCGCCAATCAACTCGCCGCGCATATGAATTTCGCCGATCCGGCGGATATCGGCCGCGTTCGCCGGTTCTGGAATGCACCGCGCATGGCGACCGCGCCGGGGCTGAAGGCCGTCGATCTGTTCGAAGCCGCGCTCGATGGCAAGATCAAGGCGCTGTGGATTCTCAGCACCAATCCGGCCGTCAGCATGCCGCGCGCCGAGCGCGTACGCGCCGCGCTTGGGGCCTGTCCGTTCGTCGCGGTAAGCGATTGCTGGCCGACGGACACGACACGCTTCGCCGATATCGTGCTGCCGGCCGCCGGTTGGGGCGAGAAGGATGGCACCGTCACCAATTCCGAGCGCTGCATTTCACGCCAGCGCGCGTTTCGCCCCGCACCGGGGGAGGCGCGTCCGGATTGGTGGATGCTGGCCGAAGTGGCGCGTCGCATGGGATGGCAAGATGCCTTTGCCTACCCTAGTGCTGCCGAAATCTTTCGCGAGCATGCCGCCTTGTCGGCGTTTGAAAACGCCGAGCCGAGGCGCCGGCTGTTTGACATCGGGGCGCTCGCCGAGCTGAGCGACGCGGACTATGACGGCATGCCGCCGCTGTGTTGGCCGGCACCGCGCGGTGCGGCCGAGCGATGGTCGGGGACGGCGCGGTTATTTGCGGACGGCACGGGCTTCACCACGCCCGACGGCCGCGCCCGCTTTGTGCCGACGCCGTACCGGCCACCGGCGGTGGCAGCCGACGAGCAATGGTCGCTCCTCCTCAACACCGGGCGTGTGCGCGACCAGTGGCATACGATGACGCGTACCGGCCGGCTGCCGCGGCTGATGGCGCACCAGCGCGAACCGGCGCTCGACGTTCATCCTGCCGATGCGGCGCGGCTATGTCTCGTCGAGGGCGGTCTGGCGCGGATCGAGAGCGCGCACGGCACGACCGTTTTGCCGGTCCGCCTGTCGGATGCGCAACGGCCTGGCGAGGTGTTCGCGCCGTTTCACTGGACCGATCACTTTACCTCGGCGGGGCCGATCGACAGCCTCGTCGGCGGCGTCACGGATCCGCTATCGGGCCAGCCGGAATTGAAGGCGACGCCGGTGCGGGTCACCGCGGTCACGCCGCGCTGGCACGGGCTCCTGCTGCGCAGCACCGAGCCGGTTCCGCTCGGTCCATACTACTGGGCGCGAGTGCCGCTCGATCGTGGTCACGCGTTCACGCTGATCGGCTGGGAGCCATTGCCGAGCGATCGCGGCACCGAGCTTTGGATCACGGCGCTGCTCGATGCTCCGCCGCCAGCGGAGCTGGTGATTTACGCCGATCCTCGCCGCGGTACGTTTCGCTATGCCAGCATGATCGGCAACCGGCTCGACGCCTGCCTGTTCCTCGCCGCCGCGTCGTCACCGCTGCCAGCGTGCGACACGCTCGCCACTCTCCTCGGCACGCGGATCGAACCGGACATGCGCACCTATCTGCTCGCCGGCGGCGTCGGCGCCGGCGGGCCGCCCGCGCAGAATGCAAATGGCCGAACCATCTGTGCCTGCTTTGGCGTCGGCCTGCAGACCCTGCATCGCACCATCGCCGGCAAGCAGCTCACCAGCGTCGCCGAGATCGGCGCCGTGCTGCGTGCCGGTACCAATTGCGGCTCGTGCATTCCCGAACTGAAGGCGATCCTGAGCGACGTGCGTCTGGACAAGGTCACGCCAGCTTGAAATCTTTCCGCGCCTGAATTCACAAAACAAATGCAGTTTCGATAAATTAGATGCCGGCGCTATGGCTGGGAGGGAGCGCGAGCCAGCGTCATATCTTAGCCACGACAAGTCAGATCATTTGTCGGAGTTGCCTGAGCTGCGCCGTTGCATGAGACGGAGCACTGCGATGAAATCACGCACATAGGGCGTGATCGTCAGGTTGCGCCGCATCAGGACGCTGATTTCCCGCCGCACCGAGGGTTCGGTGAGGAGAAGCGGCCGTAAGCCGCCGCGATTGAAGAAATAGGCCTCCAGCCGCGGCACGATCGTTGCGCCGAAGCCTGCGTGTGCCAGCGCGACAGCGGTACTGATATAACTGACCTCGAAGGCGGCCTGCACCTCGATCCGCTGCTCAATGAACACCCGATCGGCAAGCTGGCGGATGTTGCTGTCGCGGGTCAGCAGAACCAGTGGTCGCTTGGCGACCGCGCGCCACGTAATGGTGCCCCGCCCGGCGAACTCACGGCCGACCAGAGCCATCAAACGATCCTGCAAGAGCGGTTGCGTCACCAGACCATCGCCGACTTCGAGAAAGGCGCCAAGACCAATATGCGCGTCGCCGGAGCGAGTGCGCGCGATAATTTCCTCGGTCAGCGCGTCGCGCACATGGACGGCGACGCCCGGATGCTGCCGGCGAAAGCGTACGATGGCCTCGGGCAAGAGCGCGGCGGCAAGTGTCGGCAGCGCGGCGACGATGATGCGTCCGCCGCGCCTGCCGTCATCTTTCACGCTGTGCGCGGCCAGTTCGACATCTTCGAGAATGCGTTCCGCGATGGGGAGGAAGCGCGATCCGGCGGTCGTCAAGGCGAGCGGCCGCGCCGTACGGTCGATCAAGCGAGCGCCCAATGCGGCTTCCAAGGATTGCAGCAGTAGGCTCAGGCCGGATTGCGTCAAGCCGAGCTTCGCTGCGGCGGCGGTGACTCCGCCGCACTGATACAGCGCCACCAAGCCGCGCAATTGTCGGATCGTCGGTTCTGCTGCCATGCCGGCAACTGCCTCATATTTTATGTTCTAATATTACTATATCTATTATCAATTTGACAAATGATCCGTCGCACCAGATCATCGGCATGGAGAGTGTCAATGTCGGCGAGAGTGCTACCGGACAAGGCCAAGCCCCGCGGAAAATTTCCGCACGTCAAACGCGCCGGCGACTTTCTGTTCATCTCTGGGACCAGTTCACGCCAGCCCGACGGAACATTCGCGGGGGCCCGCATTGGGCCGGACGGATCGCTGGAGCTCGGCATTCGCGAGCAGACCGAATGTATCTTCGCCAATATCAAGGACATTCTGGCGGCCGAGGGCGCGTCGTTTGAGGATCTCGTCGAGATCGTTGCGTTTCTTACCGATATGAGCAATTTCCCGGCCTTCAACCAAATCTACGGCGAGCATTTCGACTACAGCGGGCCAGCGCGCACGACAGTCGGCGTTCGGGCGCTGCCGCACCCGTTCATGCTCATCGAAATCAAAGCCATCGCCTACGCGCCAAAGCGGCCCGCGTAACGTCAAGGAGGATGCTCATGTCATCTATCGATCTCGAAACTGCGAACAAGATGATCGCCAACGGCGTCGCCTTTGCGCGCGACAAGAAGATGAAGCCGCTGACATTCTGCGTCCTTGACACCGGTGGCCACCTGGTTTCGGCCCAGCGGGAAGACGGCAGCGGCATCCTGCGGTTTGAAATTGCCTTCGGTAAGGCGTGGGGCGGTCTCGGCATGGGCCACTCCACGCGGTACTTGCAGGAACATTTGGCGAAGACGCGGCCGCGGTTCGTCGATGCGCTTGCGGTCGCGTCGGACGGACGCTTCATTCCCGTGCTGGGCGGAGTGCTGATCCGCGATGGCGCCGGTGCCGTCGTCGGTGCGCTCGGGATTACCGGCGACACCGCCGAGAACGACGAGCTTGTCGCGATCGAAGCGGTACAACGCACGGGATTGATGGCCGACACAGATTGAGACCTGCCGGGCTCATCCGAAAAGGAGCTTGCCATGCGTAGAGTTGGTTTTTTCCTTGGCTTCGTTGCCGCGCTGTTGACGGCGACCGGAGCCAGGGCCGACGCGACCAAGGTTCGCGTCGCTATCCCCGTCAATGCACTGTTCTTCATGCCGCTGTTCGTCGCCGCCGACGAGGGCATTTTCAAAGCACATGATCTCGATGTCGAGATTATTTCGACCAATGGCGACGGGCCCGACATCGACGCTCTGATCGCCGACAGCGTCCAGTTCGCGGTGTCGACGCCGAATCGGCTGCTCACCGCCTATCAGCAGGGCAAGCCGCTGTTGGCGGTGATGAACGTCGTCGACCGCATGGGCATCGCCTGCTTCATGAACAAGGCGGTCGCCACCCGGGTCGGTCTTGAAGACGCCAAAACGCTGGTCGACAAGTTCAAGAAGCTCAAGGGCCTGACAATCGCCGCAACGCGGCCGGGCGCCTTCACTTACCTGCTGGCGGTCGATTACCTTAAGCGGGCCGGGCTAATACCGCAGAAGGACGCTAAGATTATCAGCGTCGGCGGCGGGCCAGCAATGATCGCTGCGGTCGAAAACGATGAGGCCGACATGGGCTGCTTCGGCAGTCCAATCATCGAGCTCGCGGTCAAGCGCGGAAAGTCGGTCTGGTTTGTCAACAATACCCGCGGCGAAGATCCGCAGTACAACGAATTTTTGTTCGAGCTACTCTATGTGCGGCCGGATTATGCGAAGCAGAATCCGGATCTGGTACGCAAGATGGCGGCCAGCCTGCTTGAGGCAAACCGCTGGATCGCCCACGCGACCCAGGAGCAGCTTCTGGCAGTGGCCAAAAAGCGGTTCGCGGCTGTCGACGACGCGACGCTGTGGACGGCGATTGAGAACGTGCGGCCGGCCTATTCGCAGACCGGCGTGATCACGGAAAATGCCGTTCAAGCCGCGGTCGATTTCCTTAAAGCCACTGATATGTTGAGCGGCGACATTCCCTGGACGGCGGTTTCCGACAATTCGTTCCTGCCGAAATAGGCGGAAGGCCCGCAGCAGTGTCCACGCCGCCAATGCTGGTCCTGGAGGCGGTTTCCAAGCGTTATCGGGCGCGAGGGCGCAGCGTGCTCGCGCTCGACAACGTATCGCTGGCGGTCGCCGATGGTGCGTTCGTCACCATCGTCGGTCCGAGCGGCTGCGGAAAGTCGACGCTGCTCAATCTCATCGCTGGTCTCGAGCATATCGATAGCGGCGCGATCCGGTTTCGCGGCGCGCCGGTTAGCGCCGGCGATCGGCGCATCGGCTATATAACGCAGCAGGACAACCTGTTTCCCTGGCGCACGCTGCGCGACAATATCGTCTTTCCGCTCAAGGTCGCGAATGTACCGCGCCATGAGGCGGCCGGCCGCGCCGCATCTTGGATCGAAAAGGTCGGTTTGGCGGGCTTCGAGGATGCCTATCCGCATGAACTGTCCGGCGGCATGCGCCAGCGCGGCAATATCGCCCGCACGCTCATCTATCAGCCGGACCTCATCATGATGGACGAGCCGTTCGGCCCGCTCGATGCGCAGACGCGCCTGCAATTGCAGAAGGAGCTGCTGCGCATCTGGGAGGAGACCAAGGTCTCCGTTCTTTTCATTACCCACGATCTGGCGGAGGCCGTCGCGCTCTCCACCGAAGTCGCCATCATGTCGGCGCGCCCCGGAAAGATCGAGGCTATCCGTGACGTGCCGCTCGCCTATCCGCGCGATATCGCCCGGCTTCACGACAATTCGTCCTACCGCACGATCTATGACGATTTGTGGGACAGGCTGGAGCGCGTGGTCGACGCCGCCCAGGAACGGCAGCACGGAGACGCGCCATGATTCGTCTGCTCCAGTTGGGCGTGTTCGTGGCCTTCGCCGTGTTCTGGGAGATTGCCGCGCGCACATTCGCCGATCCCTTCTACATCAGCAGTCCGCTCCAGCTCGGTAAGGCCCTGGCCGCCGATCTGATCAATCCATCTTTCTACAATGATCTGCGCATCACCCTCGTAGAACTGTTCTGGGGCTATACGAGTGGCGCCGTCGGCGGGATTTTCACTGCGATCCTGTTCGGCCGCTGGCCGACGATCGGGCGGGTCTTCGATCCGTTCCTGGTTGCCTTGAACAGCATACCGCGCATCGCGCTGGCGCCGCTGTTTGTGATCTGGTTCGGCATCGATATGGCCTCCAAGGTCGTGCTCGCCGCGACGCTGGTCTACTTTCTGACGTTCTTTAATACGCTGTCCGGCATCCGCGCCGCCGAGCCGCGCTTCATTAATGTTGCGCGGGTGGTCGGCGCTTCGGAGTGGCAGATTTTTCGCCATGTAGTATTGCCCGGCGCCACGTCTTGGATCATGACCGGGCTGCGGACCAGCCTACCGTTCGCCCTGATCGGCGTGATCGTCGGCGAATTCGTCGCGGCCGCCGCGGGTCTGGGCTATCGCCTGAACTTCTATGCCACCTCGTACAACGCCGCGGGAACGATGGCGATGCTGATCGTCATGATGGTGATCATGATGTTGCTGAATTCGTCGATGGTCTGGCTGGAGAATCGTCTGCTGCGCTGGCGGCCAAAATCGAACGAACGCATCCGCGACGTATGACGCAGCAGCGGTTGCGAAAAGCTCCGCCTTACGACATGAATGACCCGCGCCGGTGCGGGTTTCGGCCGCCACGAGCTATCAAGGAAGCAGGCGAGGGAGTGCGTGAGCCTGCGCTTTCGAGGATCACGGGATGGCTCGGTAACCGATTCGCTTTGGACGCCACCTTGCTCGCGTCGCGGGTAGGCGGCAACCTGACGCCACGGTTCCCGGCATCGCGGGATGGAGAAATGACATGCCCATCACCATCTACGGCATCAAGAACTGCGACACCATGAAGAAGGCGCGCGCCTGGCTCGACAAGCATGGCGTTGCCTACACGTTTCACGATTACAAGACCGCCGGCATCGAGCGCGAGCAGCTCGAACGCTGGGAAAAGAAAGTCGGTTGGGAGACCTTGCTCAATCGCGCCGGCACCACATTCCGCAAGCTGCCGGATAACGCCAAAACGAACATTAACGCCAAGGCGGCGCTGGCACTGATGCTCGAACAGCCCTCGATGATCAAGCGTCCGGTACTCGACCTTGGCGGCGGCAGATTGCTGGTCGGTTTCGCGCCGGAGCAGTATCAAAAGGCCGTTGGTTGATGGCGGCGTCGATCGGCTGTTGCCGCGGGATCACCTCTTACGTTTTAATCCCCACATGAAGGTCCGTTCCTCGGGTTGCAGATAAACCAACTCGGTGAGCGCGCCAATCTCGTTCGTGGTGTCGAAATAGCCGAAGCGCGTTTCGTTATGCCGGCCCGATTGCACGAGGCTGTAACCGCGGCCTTCCATGTCCTTCACCGCTTCCGCGTAATTGGGTACTTCGATGCCGTAATGGTGCATGCCGCCCTTCGCGTTTCGGTCGAGGAATTTCGAATAGGTGCTCACTCCCGAAATCGGCTGGATCAGCTCGACTTGCGTATCGCCGCACCAGCCGAAGGCGAGATGAACGTGCAGCGGCTCCGGCTTGCCTAGGTAGGTCTCGTCCTGCAGTTCGGGCTTCTCGATGAAAAGAAATTCGGGAACTCCAAGCTGGTCCTTGAAGAACGTCATTCCCTTGTGAATGTCCGGTACGACGAAGCCGATTTGAAAAACGCCGTCTGCGAGCATGCTTGCCTCCCCCAGCTTTCTCGACGATCGCGGAACGCTCTCTCGATCCAGTCTAGCGGGAACTCGGTCCCAAGGCATTCTCTCTGCCTCAATGTCCGACGCCGTGGTCGCGGTGTGGGGAATTTGCAACAGCCGCAAAATAGAATCTGGCGAAAAACAGGCGCGCGGAACTGACGCATTTCAAAATTGTTAAGCCAAAGGTGACGGCCATTTTGCTGCCACCAAATGACCACGCTTTGCCCGGCAACGTGCGGCTCTCTATCGCATGGCGGCGGGCAGAATCTGGAGGCCCGGTCGTCGGGGACTGAATCGAAAAACTCGGGGGCGAGTATCTGTGAGGCTGGAGGATAAAATGAAATTGCGTGCGTTCGTTGGCGGCTTCACGCTGGCCGCCGGGACTGTGGTTTGCGTGTGTTCCGCGCAAGCTGCCGATTTGCCAATGCGTCCCGCGCCCGCCCCTGTGGCGCCGGTCGCCTATGCGCCGCCGGTCTATAACTGGAGCGGCTTTTATATCGGCGGCCACATCGGCGGCGGCTTTGAAAATTCGTCGTGGACCGATCCGTTCGGCGGCGCCAACAATACGTTCAACAATAGCGGCTTTCTTGGCGGCGCCCAGATCGGCGTGAACACCCAGTTCAACTGGCTTGTGGTCGGCCTGGAGGGCGATTTCAGCTGGACCAGCGATATCAAGGGAAGTGGCACGGATTCCATCGGTGACGCCATCACCACCAGCCCGCAATGGACTTCGACGGTGACCGGCCGGGTCGGTGCCGCGTTCGACCGCCTGTTGGTCTACGGCAAGGGCGGTGTCGCGATTGCCGAAGACGAGAGCACCTTCACGCCGGTCGGCGGCGCAGCGCTTACCGACGACATGACCCGCGTCGGCTGGACGGCGGGCGCCGGCCTCGAATATGCGCTCACTAACAATTGGGCGCTGCGCGCGGAGTACGATTATCTCGGCTTCGGCTCGAAGCAGCTCAATTTCGGCGCCATCAGCACCAATGCCAATTTGAACGTGCAGGAAGTGAAAGCCGGCTTCGATTACAAGTTCGGCCCGTAAGCGCACGGCAACGCATCTTTTTAGGTTTGAGAGCGGCGAACGGGAATAGACCCGATTCGCCGCTCTCTTTGTTATTGAATCTTGATATTGGCGCTTCGATTGCCGGCATCGAGCGCGATATCGACCCCGATGCGCTTGCGACGTACGAACGCCAAAGTCTGATAAATTGTGCGGGGTTTATTCACGGACCTTTGAAGGCTTCATCGCGAGGATGACATAGAAGCCCGGTAAGAGGTCATAATTCCAGCAGGGAAGGAATTCGGTATGCTACTCCAAACCGCTATTCCGATGCGTTTCTTCCATGAAAGCTATTTCGGACGACCGTCATGCCCACAATGCGGCGAGATGACGATTGCGCCCCAGTCCTCCCAATATCTCAGTCGATGCAACATTGGTCACGTTTGACTGTGTGAGGAATGCGGCCATCAGTTCGAAACATTGATTAAGTTTTCCGCCGCGTGATGGTAACTGCGGTTCCGGTCAGCGGGCGCGCCCGGCTGCGCCGGACTGGGCTCTAAGTCGTTGCACTCGCCGAGCCTGCATGGCAGTCCTTCTTGATGTTTGCCGCTTCGACTACCGACGTCCAGCGCCCGATATCGGCGTCGATGCGCGCACGGAATTGCTCTGGCGTATCGGGGAACTGGCTCCATCAATTTTGCGGTGAGCTTCTCCCGGATCCGCCGAGATTCAATCGCCTTGGTGACCAGCGCATGGATGCGCTTGGCCATGGCGTCGGTTGCCAACCGGCGCAATGAGACCGTTCCACGCGTCGGTGTCGACGTCGATGCCAGCCTCCCGGCCTTATTTCCGATATTGTTTAAACCGGCATAAGCGCTAGGAACTTTCCTTCGGCAAGACGTATCATGGCGGCCGTCTAAGTCGATGCGGGAGAGACGCCGGTGCGCGCCACGACGAAATTGCGGACATTGCTGGGTTCGGGCCGGATCGCGATTGCGCCCGGTGCGTTTGACGGGCTCTCGGCAAGGCTGGTCGAACAGGCCGGTTTTCCGGCAATTTATGCCAGCGGCGGCGCCATCGCTCGCTCCTGTGGTATCCCCGATCTCGGGCTGATGTCGGTGAACGCAATCGTCGACCGGCTGGCGTCCATGGTCGACGTAATTGAGTCACCGCTGATTGCCGACGCCGATACCGGCTACGGCAACGCCTTGAACGCGCAAGCAGCGGCGCGCGCTTTCGAGCGGGCCGGCGTCGCCGCCTTACACCTCGAGGACCAGACTTTTCCGAAGAAGTGCGGACACTACAACGACAAGAGCCTCGTGCCGGTCGCCGAGATGGTGCAGAAACTCAAGGCTATGCGTGACGCCCTGCACGACGCCGATTTCGTCGTCATTGCGCGCACCGATGCGATCGCGGTCGAGGGATTTTCCGCCGCGATCGATCGCGCCACGGCCTATCGCGAGGCCGGCGCCGACATGTTGTTCGTCGAAGCGCCGACTTCGGAGGACGAGATTGCCGAGATCGCGAGGCGTTTGCCCGGCTTCAAGCTCATCAATATGTTCGAGGGCGGCAAGACGCCGCTGTTGCCGGCGTCCCGGCTGGAAACGCTCGGTTACAACGTCGTCATCATCCCGAGCGATGCCCAGCGGGCCGCTATCAAGGCCATGCAGCGCGTGCTCACGACCATCGCCCGCGACGGCAGCTCCGCGTCCATGCGCGGCGACATGGTGTCGTTTGCGGAACGAGAGGTCCTTATCGGGACCGCGGGCTATCTCGAACGCAGCCATCATTACGCTTCGTGAGCGGCGGCCCGCGTCATTGACAATAAATGCCCGCTCGCCATGATCCCGGCCCTGGCCCAAACGGGCGAGCCTCCCAGGGTTTTGGCAAGAGATGGGATTGGCATAAGATGGGCTTGGCGGAAGAAATTCTCGGTCTGGTTATTTTTCTCGGCGCGCATGTCTTTGTGACCATGCGGGACCGGCGCGCGGCGCTTGTCGCCCGGCTCGGCGAGTGGCCTTATCGCGGCCTTTTCTCGCTGGTGGCGATCGTCGGCATATTGCTCATTGCCTATGGCTTCGCCGATTATCGCGCCGCGGGAATGATCACCGTCTGGAATCCGCCGGCTTGGACGCGCCACATCGTGGTGGGGCTGATGTGGCCCGCGAGTATCATGGTCGTCGCCGCTTATATCCCGGGCAACATCAAGCGCGTGCTCAAGCATCCGATGCTGGCGGGCGTAAAAACCTGGGCGTTCGCGCATTTGTGCGCCAATGGCGATCTCGGCGGCATCATTTTGTTCGGCTCGGTGCTGGGCTGGGCGGTCTACGATCGCATCACGCTCAAACACCGCGCCGACGCCGGCGCACCGCCGATTGCCGTAGGCGGCGCCAAAAACGACATCATCGCCGTCGTCGTCGGCACCGTGCTTTATCTGGCGCTCGGCTTCGTCTTCCATCCGATCGTGATCGGCGTGCCGGTGTTCGGCATGCCGCCGCTTGGCCACTAGAGCATGCTCCACCAAAACTAAACCCGGATACTGAAAAAATGTCCGTGCAAGACCAGATACGCCGGCTCACCGCCCCGGACATTCGCGCCCGCAAAGGCGGCGAACCGATCGTCTGCCTGACCTCGTATCACGCTCACACGGCGCGTCTGGTCGATACTTATTGTGACGTCATCCTGGTCGGCGACTCGCTTGGCATGGTGATGCACGGTCTCGAGACCACGGTGCCGGTGACGCTCGACATGATGATTTTGCAGGGCGTTGCCGTCATGCGCGGTTCCAAGCGCGCTTTGGTGACGGTCGATCTGCCATTCGGCTCCTACGAAGCGTCGAAGGAACAGGCGTTCATGTCGGCGGCGCGCGTCATGAAAGAGACCGGCTGCGGTGCGATCAAGCTCGAGGGTGGCCGACGCATGGAAAGCACCATCGCGTTTTTGGTCGAACGCGGCGTGCCGGTGATGGCCCACGTCGGCTTGACGCCGCAGGCCATCAACACCATCGGCTCGTTCCGCGCGCAGGGGCGCGAGGAAAGCGATTGGGAACCGATCGAGGCGGACGCGCGGGCGGTGGCGGATGCTGGTGCCTTCGCCGTCGTGCTCGAAGCGATCGCCGAGCCGCTCGGCCGGCGCATCACCGCGCAGATCGCAATCCCGACAATCGGCATTGGCGCCAGCGTGGCCTGCGATGGCCAGGTTTTGGTGCTGGAGGACATGCTGGGCTTGTCGCCGCGCGTGCCGAAATTCGTCAAACGTTTTGGCGATCTTGGGCCCTCCATCGAACAGGCGATCAAAAGTTATGCGCAGGAGGTCCGCTCTCGGACGTTCCCTGGGCCGGAACACGTCTACCCGATGCGCAAACCGGGGGGCGGCCCGCCCATCGTCACCAAGCTGCCTGAGCGCGGCAAAGGCCCGTCGCGGGCCTGACAACCAGGGGCCATGGGGTCTAAACCATAGCCAATGGTTGCCGCGCCCGGTCCGTTTTGCCTTGCTCGCGCCACATCATTAAACTAGCTCTGGCAAGGCCTTAGGGGCGCCGTTAGGGCATGATCCGGAAAATACCGGCCCTCGGACTTGAACCGAGGGCGGAACCGGTTTTCGATGAGATCATGTTTCAGCGAAAAATCTTGGACCAAAGATATTGGACCATGCCTCTATTCAACCTTATTGAGCATGGTCTTGGCGGCCGGCGAACGAATTTTAATTGTCGCGCGCGTTGAGGGTTGGGGACGGGGAGCGTGACCGACATATTCAATGAAGTCGACGAGGAAATGCGCCGCGAGCGGCTTAAGAGTCTGTGGGATCGGTACGGCACGTACCTCATTGCCCTCTGCGTCCTCGTTGTTGTCGGCGTCGGTGTTTGGCGCGGTTACGAATGGTGGCAAAATAAGCAGGCGGAAAAATCCGGCGCCGTCTTCGAACAGGCGGTCGAGCTTGCCGAAGCGGGCAAGCATCAGCAGGCGGAAGCCGCCTTCGCCAAACTCGCCACCGACGGCACCGCCGGTTATCGCTCGCTGGCGCGGCTTCGCGGGGCCGCCGAGCTGGCGCCGACCGACCGAGCCGCCGCGGTCAAGGCCTATGACGCGATCGCCGCCGACACGAGCCAGACCCAGGTCATGCGCGATTTGGCGGCCGTGCGCGCCGGCTATCTCCTGGTCGACAGCGCGTCCTATTCCGAGCTGTTATCGAAGCTTGAGCCTTTGACCGCACCCGATCGGACATTCCGCTATACTGCGCAGGAGATTTTGGCGCTCTCGGCCTGGAAGGCCGGAGATACGATCGCCACGCGCAAATGGACCGACATGATCATGGCCGATCCGTCGGCGCCGGCGGGAACGCGCAGCCGCGCTCAAGTTCTGAGTGAACTTATCGCAGCGGGCAATAAGGGCTGAGTGGATGCCGAACCGGTACAGGCCGCCGTTGTTTCGCGCCGCCACTGCGCTGGCCTTCGGGCTGGCGCTGGCCGGCTGCACTCCGGGCGGCCAGTTCGATCCGACGACGATATTCGATAGCGACGTGTTCAATTCCAAGACCCCACTTAAGGGCCAGCGCGTCCCGCTTTTTCCAAGCGGGGTTCCGGGCGCCACGACTGGTGTGCCGGCGGATCTGGTCAAAGGCTACAAGCCGCCCGCGGATGAGGCCGATGCCGACCCCGACGCGATAAATCCGCCGCCGGCGAACGAGATGGCGCAGCAGCCGCCCAAACCCGAGTCCAAGTCCGAATTCAAACCCAGGCCCAAACCAAAAGTCGCGATTGGGCGGCCGCACGGAGTGCCAAAGCCACCGACATCGAACCCAACGCGGATCGACGTCGGTGCCCAAGGCGTCCCCGCTCAGCAAGCTTCGCCGACCAACTGGCCAGCGCCGCCGCCGACGGGGGCTGCATCACAGCAGGGTGTGGCGTGGCCGGCGCCGCCGCCAACCACACCGGCGCCGCAGCAAGCGACGCAGCAATCTCAAGGCATCTGGCCGGCACCGCCGCCGACTGCGCCGGCTCGGCCGGCCGCCGCGCCATCGACCTCGTCTGCGGCGCCAGCGCCTTCGCAAAGCGGACAGACATTTAATTCGATGTGGCCTAATCAGTCGGCAAACGGCGGGGCCTCGCAATAAGCCTCTGTTGGTGTTTGGTGTGTGCCCGGCCTGCCGCGCCGAACCCGCGGAATGATAAATTGCACTACTTTTTTTAACGCTGGCCGGTCATTCACCGCATGTCGTTCACCCTCGCTATTGTCGGCCGGCCCAATGTCGGCAAATCAACGCTGTTCAATCGGCTCGTCGGCCGGCGCTTGGCGCTGGTCGCCGACGAGCCCGGCGTGACACGCGATCGGCGGGAAGCCGAGGCGAAGCTCGGCGATCTTAGGTTCAACGTGATCGACACCGCCGGCCTTGAGCATGCAGGGCGCGAAAGCCTGTCGGCGCGCATGCAGGTGCAAACGGCGACGGCGATCGCACAGGCCGACGCGGTCTTGTTTCTGATCGACGCGCGCGCGGGCGCCACGCCGGCGGATCGGACTTTTGCCGATCTGGTTCGCCGCTCGAACAAGCCGGCCATCCTGATTGCCAACAAGAGCGAAGGGCGCGCCGGCGAGGCCGGCGTGCTCGAGGCTTACGCGCTTGGCCTCGGCGATCCGGTTGCGATCAGCGCCGAGCACGGCGAAGGTCTCGCTGACCTTTACGATGCGTTGCGGATGGCGTTGCCGGAGGCCACGGCGGAACCCGAAGCGCTGGGGGAGGCCGCTGACGACACTCGGCCGGCGCAACCGATCCGCATCGCCATCGTCGGGCGGCCGAATACCGGAAAGTCGACGTTGATCAATCGCCTGCTCGGCGAGGAGCGGCTATTGACCGGGCCCGAGGCCGGCATCACGCGCGATGCAATCGCCGTCGATGTCGCGTGGCGCGATCATCGCTTTCGCATCCACGATACCGCCGGGATGCGGCGTCGCGCCCGCATCGACCAGGAGCTTGAAAAGCTTTCGGTGTCCGACGCGCTCAACGCCATCCGCTTTGCCGAGGTGGTCATTGTGCTCGTCGACGCGCAGACCCCGTTCGAGGAACAGGACGTTCGCATTGCCGATCTGGTCGAGCGGGAAGGGCGCGCCATGGTCATCGCGATCAACAAATGGGACCTGATCGAGCCGGAAGCGGGCGCGGTATCGCGGCTGCGCGGGGCGGTCGATCGCATGCTGGCGCAGGTGAAGGGCGTACCGGTCGCCGTCTTGTCGGCCAAGAGCGGGCAGGGACTCGATAAATTGATGGACGCGGTGCTCGAGGCTTATGCGGTGTGGAATCGGCGGGTGCCGACCGCGGCGCTTAATCGCTTCCTCGGGCGGGCCGTCGAGGCCAACCCGCCGCCGGCGCAGCGCGGCCGCCGTTCGCGGCTCGATTACATGACCCAGGCCAAGTCGCGGCCGCCGACTTTCGTGCTGTTTTCGACGCGCGCGAGCGCGCTGCCCGAAACCTATCGCCGCTATTTGATCAACGGGTTGCGCGAGGCTTTTGCGCTGCCCGGCACGCCGATCCGGCTTGCCGTACGGGCGAAGGCCAATCCCTATGCCGGGAAGAAGAAGCGGCGGCAGCGATGAAGGGTCTTGACGATCATGGCAGAGCGGGCGTTCCCGTCAGCGGGGCGTTTTTTACCTTTTGGACCTTAAAGCATTGTTTTTCCTTGGCAGATACTTACTGGCGAGCATATCTCAGCTTGCTCCGGTCGCCGCCGGAGGTGCAAGGTAGAGTCTCTCAGATTCGCCCTAGCCTCGGCTGGCGGGAGGGGCGAAAACAGCATATCTTCGTAACAAATCCGGAACATAACGTGGGACACACGTTGGAGGACGAATCATGGCGGCACGTAAGGCGTTTTTCGGCCCGGCACCGAGTCACCCCGAATTGGACAGGCTCTTGGAAAATGCTCGGCAGAACCCAGTGACTGATGAGCAGTTGCAGGAGCAACGCGTCAGCTTTGCCTATGGTAATGCGCCTGCCGATTCCGGGATCACTAAGGATTCCGTTAGGGCAGCTTCGCAAAGAATCCGTATAGCTCGCTAATGCGGGTGCCCTGGCCTTCTCATGCTTGTCTTAGAGGGTGAGGACAAAGAACTGTATGACCGGGTTCAGGAAAAGAATCTGATCAGACAGTATGACTTGCTCACGAATTGCATTGATATTGGATTGAAGCAGGGCCCAAAGGCGTTCGACAAGTATACGCTCTGGGCCCTCAATCACGTTGCCGTTGCAAACATCTCTCAATTTGGCGGCCGATTTCGTGAAGAGCCGATTTACGTTGGCAGGCACATACCTCCACATTTCAAGGAAGTGCCCGAATTGATGGACCGGTTCATTTCGGTCATTCAAGAAAACTGGTTTATCTTCCCTCCGACATATTTGGCCGCATACGGCTTGTGGCGTCTGAACTGGGTCCATCCGTTTATTGAGGGCAACGGCCGTACCGCACGTGCCGTGTGCTATTACTTGTTATGTGTCCGCTCTGGTGCGCTTTTGCCCGGACGAAAGATTGTTCCTGAACGAATTAGGGAAGAACGACAGCCTTACTACGACGCGCTTCGAGCCGCCGATTTGGCGTGGCACGAAGGTAATTTGGACGTCTCGGTAATGGATGCCTATTTAGCGCGTCTGCTCAGCGCTCAGCTGCAGGATCAGAATTAGCTTGAATGCTCAAATTGAGACACCATCGACAATCCGGTCGGCCGCAACTACGCTGGCTCCAAAAACTCCAGGAATTTTTCTGCGCGGAAATCGTAAAGCTTTCCGGTTTCCGTGCAGCTCGGCAGGCAAAGATCGAGGATTTTCTCGGCCACCACCTCGGGTGTAGGCAGTGTCATCGGGTCTTCCCCGGGCATGACCAAAGCGCGCATGCGGGTGCGCGTCGGGCCGGGATTGAACAGATTGACGCGCATCGCGGTCGAGGACGTTTCGGCGGCGTAGACCTGACCCAGCGCGTTCAAGGCTGCCTTCGACACTGAATAGGCGCCGCTATAGGCGCGTGGATGGGTTGCGGCCCCCGAGGTGATCAGCGCGACGCGGCCGGCGTCGGAGCGCCGCAACAGCGCGTTCATAGCGCGCAGCAAATGCCAGTTGGCGGTGACGTTGACCGCCATCACCTCATCCCAGTTCTGCGGATCGATGTGATCCACCGGTGAGCGCTGGCCGACCACGCCGGCATTGCCGACCAGCACGTCGAGCCGCTGATAGCGCTCATGGATCGCGGTCGCGAGCCGATAAATGCCGGGAAAGTCGCGCATATCGAGCGGAACGAGCGTCGCCGAGCTACCGGCCGTACGCACGGCATCATCGATCTCTTCGAGCGCGCCTTGGGTCCGGCCTGCGGCGACGATATGGGCGCCTTCGCGCGCCAGCGCCAAGGTAACGGCGCGGCCGATGCCTCGCGTGGCGCCGGTGACGAGCGCGATCCGATCGGCAAGAGATTTCATGCCTCAGCTCGCCTCGGCGAGCAGCGAGAGTTGGCGCGGCGGCGAGTCTTCCGCGGTGCGGTCGGTGAGCGGGGTGGGGTATTCGCCGGTGAAGCAGTGATCTGTGAATTGCGGCCGCACCGGATCGCGGGCCTTCTCGCCCATGGCGCGGTAAATACCGTCGACCGACAAGAACGCCAGCGAATCCGCGCCAATGAATTTGCGCATACCTTCAAGGTCGTGCGTGGCGGCGAGCAACTTATCCCGCTCCGGTGTGTCGATGCCGTAATAGTCCGGGTGCGTAATCGGCGGCGAGGCGATGCGCAAATGCACTTCGCGCGCGCCGGCGTCGCGCATCATCTGCACGATCTTCACCGAGGTCGTGCCGCGCACGATCGAATCGTCGATCAGCACGATGCGCTTGCCGGAAACCACCGCGCGGTTGGCCGAGTGCTTGAGCCGGACGCCGAGCTGGCGGATGTGCTGGGTCGGCTCGATGAAGGTGCGCCCGACATAGTGGTTGCGGATGATGCCGAGCTCATAGGGAATGCCGGATTCCTGCGAATACCCGATCGCCGCCGGCACCCCGGAATCGGGCACCGGAACGACCACGTCGGCGGCTGTCGGCGCCTCGCGGGCAAGCTCTTTGCCGCTCGCCTTGCGTACGTTGTAGATGCTGCGGCCGCCGAGCGTCGAATCCGGCCGCGCGAAATAGATATATTCGAAGATGCAAGGCCGCGCCGGCAACGGCTGGAATGGCTTGTGCGAATGGGCGCCGTCTTCGTCGAAAATCAGCACCTCGCCATTGTCGACGTCGCGCACATATTGCGCGCCGATGATGTCGAGCGCGCAGGTCTCGGACGCCAGGATGGGACAGCCGTCGAGCTTGCCGAGCACCAGTGGCCGGATGCCCAAGGGATCGCGGGCGCCGACGAGCTTCTTATTGGTGAGGCCGACGAAGGCATAGGAGCCTTCGAGCATCCGCAAGCCCTCGATGAAGCGGTCGACAAAGCGATTGCGGTGCGAGCGCGCCACCAGATGCAGAATCACCTCGGTGTCGGTGGTCGATTGCATCATGGCGCCTTCGCGCACCAACTGGCGGCGCAGTGTCAGGCCATTGGTCAGATTGCCGTTGTGGCCGATGGCGAAACCGCCGGCATTCAATTCGGCGAATAGCGGCTGGACGTTGCGCAGAATGGTTTCGCCGGTGGTCGAATAGCGAACGTGACCGACCGCGGCATTGCCGGGCAGGCGGTCGATCACCTCGCGCCGGGAAAAGGCGTCGCCGACCAAGCCGAGGCGGCGTTCGGAATGAAACCGCTTGCCATCGAAGGAAACGATACCGGCGGCCTCCTGGCCGCGGTGCTGAAGGGCATGCAGGCCGAGCGCGGTAATCGCCGCCGCGTCGGGATGACCGAAGATTCCGAATACTCCGCACTCTTCACGCAGCCGGTCGCCGTCGGGGTCGAGGAGTTCGGGCTCAGTCATGAGTTCCGGCCCTCCAGCCGAAGAAGCTCGCTATGCTGCTGGTCCGGAGCCGTATCCGGACTATCGGTGTCCTGGGGATGCGGCTTCTTCAGCTTATTCAAGATGGTGTTTTCCGGGTCTTCCGGCAACATCGAGATCAGCGAGTCCCCGGTTCTTTTAAGGACCACAAGCGATTTTGCGTTTTTCACCCAGTCCGGCTGGCTGCGCTCGGGGACCAACCAATTGAAGAATACGAAGGCCACGACGACGATAATAAGGCCGCGGGCCAGCCCGAACAGAAAGCCCAGCGTGCGGTCGAGCGCTCCCACCCGGCTGTCCAGCACCATGTCGGAGATGCGTATGGTTAATACCGAGACAATCAGGAGCGTGAGCAGGAAGACGC
This sequence comes from Xanthobacteraceae bacterium, assembly GCA_049796395.1. Classification (GTDB taxonomy): domain Bacteria; phylum Pseudomonadota; class Alphaproteobacteria; order Rhizobiales; family Xanthobacteraceae; genus BOG-931. The sequence goes on along the minus strand of JBARER010000287.1, from coordinate 13,394 downwards.
TGCCGACCACTGCGATAGAGGCGACGACATCGCTGTTGAAGTACTCTTTGGCGTAGGGAACGAGCTTGCCATAAGAGTACAGAGTCGCCGCCGCGGCCAAAATCCAAGCGGTGATCGACAGCACTTCGCGCATAAAGCCGCGCACCATGGCGAGCAGCCCGGATATCAGCATGACCACGATCAGTATGATATCGAGCAGCGTAATCGGCATAAGTTAGCAGTCCGCTCGCCAGCCAAGTGCCAAACAGGTGTCCCGCACCCGCGCCCGCGGGCTATATAGCCGGGCGGTGAGGCGCCGTCACCCGTCTTGTCGATCGTTCAACAAGTTCGGTTCTGGAGCAGCATCGGAACTGTCCTGAGTCGGCTGCCTGGGCGGCGGGGCGGCATCAGGCCTCTTGTCCGCCGACACGGCGGAGCGGCGGGGTGCCGTTGCGAGCAATATCGGCCACCAGGTTGGCCAGCGTCCCAACGGCGGACAAGGTGACGCCGTCGGGCGCCTCATTATGCGCGGCTTCCGGGACGATCGCCTTGGTGAAACCGAGCTTGTGCGCCTCCTTAAGCCTCGCCGCCGTCTGCGCCACCGGCCGCACGGCCCCCGACAGCGAGACTTCGCCGAAATAAACCGCGTCGGGCGGCAGCGGTGCGTGCGCCAGCGACGATACCAGCGCCGCCGCCGCAGCGACATCGGCGGCCGGTTCGGCAATGCGCAGGCCGCCCGCGACATTGAGGTAGACGTCATGGCCGGACAGCCGGACCCCGCAATGCGCCTCGAGTACCGCAAGCACCATCGATAGCCGGGCAGGATCCCAGCCGACGACGGCTCGGCGCGGCGTCCCCAGCGCGGTGGGGGCGACCAGCGCTTGAATTTCGACGAGAAGCGGCCGCGTTCCCTCAATGCCCGCAAAGACCGCCGTGCCGGGGCTGCCGAGCTCGCGTTCGGACAGGAACAGCTCGGAAGGATTGGCGACCTCGCGCAGGCCCGCCCCGGTCATCTCGAACACACCGATCTCGTCGGTCGGGCCAAAGCGGTTCTTGATGGCGCGCAATATGCGGAATTGCTGCGATCCTTCGCCTTGGAACGACAGCACGGCGTCGACCATGTGCTCGACGACGCGTGGGCCGGCAATCTGACCATCCTTGGTCACATGGCCGACCAAAATAACGGCCGCGCCGCTGCGTTTGGCGAACCGGATGAGCTCTCCGGCCGAGCCACGGACCTGGGTCACGGTGCCCGGCGCCGCTTCGACGGTCTGCGTCCACATGGTCTGGATCGAATCGATTACCAGGAGCCGCGGCACGGCGTTCTGCGACAGCGTCGCCACGATATCCTCGACCGATGTTTCCGCCGCCACCTCGACCGCCGCATCGGCAAGTCCGAGCCGCTCGGCGCGCAGCCGCACCTGCGCCACGGCCTCCTCGCCGGAAATGTAGACCGCCCGCTGCCGCTGGCGGGCCACGGCCGCCGCCACTTCAAGCAGCAGCGTGGATTTGCCGATGCCGGGATCGCCGCCAACGAGCAGCACCGAACCGCGCACCAGACCGCCGCCGGTCACCCGATCGAATTCGGAGATGCCGGAGGCCAGCCGCGGCGTATCGTGCGACTCGCCCTTGAGTGTCTCGACGGCGAACTGCCGCCCCTTGCGGACGGAGCGCCGCGGTCCTTCCGCCCCTTCCTCGACCAGCGTATTCCATTCGCCGCAGGCGTCGCATTTGCCGGACCAGCGCGCATAGGCCGCTCCGCAATTCTGACAGATGAAATTGAGCCCGCGCGCCGCCATCCCTATTCGCCCTGTGCGTCCCGATAGACGACATGCGACCGCAAGCCCAGTCGCGTGAGGACCTCGTAGCCGATGGTGCCCGCGGCGGCGGCGACTTCGTCGATTCCGATGTCGCCGCCGATCAGAACCGCCTGGTCGCCACGGTGGACGCCCCCGGCGGGCAGGTCGGTGACGTCGGCGCAGACCAGATCCATCGAAATGCGGCCGACAATCGGGCAGCGCTGTCCGGCGATGATCACGGTGCCGCCCGGCCGTTGATCGGTGCCGCTGCCGCCGCGCATGACGCCGTCGGCATAGCCGAGCGCAATGACGGCGATTCGCGACGTGCGTTTCGCCGTCCATGTCGCGTCATAGCCGACGGTGTCGTCGCGCGCGACGCTGCGCAGCTGGAGGATGCGGCCGCTCAATTCGACCGCGCTCTGCATCGGATTTGGCTGACCGGGTGTCGGGTTGACGCCGTAGAGCGCGGCGCCGGGTCGGGCCAGATCGAAATGTCCCGAATCGCCGAGAAAAATGCCCGAGGAATTGACGAGCGAGGCCGGCACGCCGGGGTACAGCGTGCGCAATTCGCGAAACAGACGGATCTGCTTGGCATTGAGCGGATGATCGGGAATTTCCGCGCACACCATGTGGCTCATCAGGAGAGCGATGCCGTGGTTTTCGGTCTGCGCGCGCGGTGCCAGCGCCGCCGCCTCGTCGGGCGAAATGCCAAGCCGGCGCATACCGGTGTCGACCTGCAGCGCCGCTCCACCCCGCCAGGAATGCGCGGCGACGAAGGCGTCCCACTCGGCGAGCTCGGTCGCCGAGTTTATGACTGGGCGCGCATTGATCTCGATAAGTCCGTCGCCCCAATCCGGCGAGAATCCGTGGAGAACGTAAATCGCCGCGTCGGGCGCCCGCGAACGCACGGTACGGGCTTCGGCCATGTCGGCGACGAAGAACGTCTTGCAGCCGGCCTGCGTCAGCGCGGTCGTGACCTGCTGCAAGCCCAGTCCATAGGCATTGGCTTTCACGACCGCGGCGCATTCGGCAGCAAGAAGTCGGCCCGCCAGCGCACGCCAGTTCGCCGCGATCGCCCCGAGGTCGACGGTGAGGGTGCTACCTGTTTCCGGCGCCCCCGGAGCGGCGACCGCCGGAGCAAGCCGTTGTGCGACTGCCAAACCCGCCTCCATAATGCGTTATGACCGGCGCGGCGGCTGCGTGTAAAGCGGAGAAAACGAGAGCGGTGTCCCGATCTAACGGAATCGGGCTACGCTCCTAGCCGTTTGTTTCAGCATGTCCTTTTCGCAAAACCGATTTCCGCTTTTGCGGGACATGCTCTAGAAATCGGGGCGATGCGCCGAATCCAGGTTGCCGAAGCGCGTCACCTGAGCATCGAATTGCAATTCGACCGTCCCGGTCGGGCCATGGCGCTGCTTGCCGATGATGAGTTCGGCTTTGCCTTCGACGCGATTCCCCTCGGCAAGCCATTCGTCGAATTTTTCGCGGCTCGACTCCATCGGCTTGCGCATCTGGTGATAATATTCTTCGCGAAACACGAATAGCACGACGTCGGCGTCCTGCTCGATCGAGCCCGATTCACGCAAATCCGACAGTTGCGGCCGCTTGTCGTCGCGCGATTCCACCTGGCGCGATAATTGCGATAGCGCCAGGATCGGAATGTTGAGCTCCTTGGCGAGGGCCTTGAGCCGCGTGGTGATCTCGGTGATTTCCTGGACGCGATTCTCACTCGAGCGCCGGCTCGTGCCCTGCAAAAGCTGGAGGTAGTCGATGACCAGGAGATCGAGTCCGCGCTGGCGCTTCAGCCGCCGCGCCCGCGCCGCCAATTGGCCGATCGACAGACCGCCGGTCTCGTCGACATAGAACGGCAGGTCTTGCAATTCGATCGACACATCCTTGATCGTCTCGAAGTCGCTTTCGCCGATGCCGCCGCGGCGGATTTTGGTGGAGGGAATACTGGTCTGTTCCGAGATAATGCGGGTGGCAAGTTGCTCGGCCGACATTTCAAGCGAGAAGAATCCGACAATGCCGCCATTGACCGTCTGCATGTGGCCGTCAGCGCGCAACTCGCCTTGCCAAGCCTTGGCGACATTGTAGGCGATATTGGTGGCGAGCGCGGTTTTGCCCATGCCCGGGCGGCCGGCGAGGATGATCAAGTCGGACTGCTGCAGGCCGCCCATGCGGCTGTCGAGGTCGGTCAGGCCGGTTGCCAATCCGGACAGGCTGCCGTCACGCTGATAGGCGCGGGCCGCCATGTCGACAGCCGTCGTCAACGCCTGAGCGAAACGCTGAAAACCCGAGTCGTATCGTCCAGTCTCTGCGATCTCATAGAGTCTGCGCTCAGCATCCTCGATATGACTGATCGGCGTTGAGTCGACTGGAGCGTCATAGGCCGAGTTGACCATCTCCTCGCCGATCGCAATCAGATCGCGGCGCATGGAAAGATCGTAAACGGTGCGGCCGTAATCCTGGGCATTGATGATCGTGGTCGCCTCGGCGGCGAGGCGCGCCAGATATTGGTTGACGGACAGCCCTGCGATGTCGGCGTCCGCCGGCAAGAAGGTCTTCAGCGTCACCGGTGTGGCGATTTTGCCGGCGCGAACGAGCGAGCCGGTCAGCTCGAAAATACGCTGGTGAATTGGTTCGAAGAAATGCTTGGGCTCGAGAAAGTCCGAGACGCGATAAAACGCCTCGTTATTGACGAGAACAGCGCCAAGCAGCGCCTGCTCGGCCTCGATATTGTGCGGCGCCGTGCGGAACGTCGGCTCGGGCGGCGCCTGCTTGCGTGCAGTCGAATCGAATACCGGCATGATCGATCAGAACAATCGTTGGCTGTGGCCGATTTGCGGCGCGTGGCCGAAATACGGCGCGTTTCGGGTTAGCACTCAACATGACGGATGACTCGGGAACAGCAAGCGCTTCGAGCATTCGCGAGCGCCAGCGTGCGGCGGACGCCCCGTCGAATAATCGAGCCGGCGGGTAAAGGGAAACGCTGGTTTCGGGTTTCCCCATTACACACTGACCGTGGGTGATGATTCCAATCGGCGCTTGACGAAGCAGGCGAGGCGGCGAACGCCTGCGCTTACTCGCCGGCGAGTCGCAGCGGCGCCCGATGGCCGGCCTCGATGCCACGCAACCGCGCCTCCTCGCGGGCGATGTAATCGCGGGTGCTCGGGATCAAGCCCTTGCGTTTGGCGATCTGGATTTGGAAAACCACCATATCGCCGGCGCGGAACGCCATCTCGGAACAGGCGAGATAGAACTCCCACATCCGCACGAAGCGCTGATCGTACAACCGGACCACCTCATCGCGGTGGGCGAGGAAGCGCTCACGCCAGGCTTTCAGCGTCTCGGCGTAATGCAGCTGCAGAACCTCGACGTCGCTGACCATGAGCTGGGCGTGCTCGATCGCCGGCAACACCTCGGACAGTGCCGGGATGTAGCCGCCGGGAAATATGTATTTCGCGATCCAGGGATTGGTGATGCCCGGCGGGTTCGATCGCCCGATGGTATGCAGAACCATGACCCCGTCATCGGCCAGAAGCTTGGCGCATTTGCCGAAATAGGTGTCGTAGAAGCTGACGCCGACGTGCTCGAACATGCCGACCGACACGATGCGGTCGAAGCGGCCATCGATGTCGCGATAGTCGATCAGCCGGAAGGTCGTATCCTCGGCGTCGCCACTCTCGATGGCGCGCGCCTGAGCGCGTTGGAATTGCTCCTGCGACAGAGTAATGCCGGTGACCTGGGCGCCGGTATTTTCGGCGAGGTAAAGCGCCAGCCCGCCCCAGCCGCAGCCGATGTCCAGAACCTTTGCCCCGGGCTTTAGTCGCAGCTTGGCCGCAAGGTGCCGCTTCTTGGCGAGCTGGGCGTCGTCGAGCGAGGTGTCCTGAGTTTCGAAATAGGCGCAACTGTACTGCTGGTCGCCGTCGAGGAAGAGCGAATAGAGCCGGCCGTCCAGATCGTAGTGATGCGCGACGTTTTGGAGCGAGCGGCCGCGCCAATTGAATTGCTGCAGGCGCCGCAACAGGTAGCGTATGAGCCGCGGCACCGCCCATGCCGGCGAGACAAAAGGCTCCTGGCCGAGGAGGACCTCGATCACGTCGGCAATCGAACCCTGTTCGACCACCAACGAGCCGTCCATATAGGTTTCACCGAGCTTAAGGTCGGGATCAAGCAAGACGGCGCGTTGGGCCTTTGCCGAAGTGAAGCGCACCGCGGGCGCTTGCCCGCTGCCATCGCCGAACGTGTAGGTCGATCCGCTTGCCGTGGTGATCGAGAGCGACCCCCGGCGAATGTACCGACGCAGCAATGTCAACAACAACCCATCCAAGACACGGCCCCACGCTCAATAGAGCCCTGACCGCAGCCTGCGACGATTGGCGCTTTAGTCGCCGCGGCGGCTCTTTGGCCGCTTCATCAGCAGGTTGCGCGGGTGTAGTCTTTTTACTGCCGTCATTAAAACAAAATCCTCCGCGACCAGCAATACTTGAGGGGCGTCGCAGGGTTTCGGTTTTGCGGGTCAGGGGCTCCCCGGCCGGCGCTCGCATTCCTTCGCGATTGGGGTATGTATGCTCGCTAAACCGACGAGACGTGAGGAGATCGGGGTGTTACGCGGACTTCCGGCCAAAATTTGGCTTGTTGCGGCCCTAGCCCCGGCCTTTTTGCCGGGGACGGCGCTTGCCCAGGTCAATATCGACGCCGGCAAGTCGACGGCAGAGATTTATGCCAGCGATTGCGCGACCTGCCACAAGACCCCCAGGGGCCTTGCCGCTGGCAAGAACAGCCTGATGCTCTCGAGTTTCTTGCGCGAGCACTACACCGCAAGCGGCGCCGAGGCCTCGGCGTTGGCAGCATATGTCCTCGGTGCGGGCGGCGCCGAGCCGGCGCCAAAGCAAAAGTCGGACACCGAGCACGCCAGGGCCGAGGAGCCCAAGACGGGGGAGTCCAGGACTGGGGAGGCCAGGACAGGTGAGGCCAAAACTGAGCCCAAGACCGCCGAGGCAAAGCCCGAACAGCCAAAAACTGCTGCTCATCCCATACGTGCGGCGGTGAAGCCCGAAGACAGGCGGGCCGAAGACAAGCGGGCCGAAGACAAACGGGCCGAAGACAAACGGGCCAAGGACGAAGCGGCAACGCAGGAGCAGCACCTGGCTTCGCCAGCCAGGGAAGAACATGCCCCGGAAACGGCGAGCCGGGAAGCTAGTCGCGCGCCCGAAGATGCCGCTCCGGTCGCCCGCGAGCCCGCGACGGCGTCCGCGGTGGCAGTTCCCCGGGAGGCGTCCCATGAGACGCCAGCCACTGCGGTCGGCGCAAGCGCTCCGCCAAGTGGTCCCTCGACTGCCACGGCCAGCGCCGCGGAGGTGAGACGCTCCGACCTGCCGAGCCTGGAGCTTGGCTCGAGCCTGAACGCAAAGCCGCCGGCGGAGGATCAACCCAGCGCGGCTGCCACCGTGCCGCGGGACAATATCCCGGACTGACTGCCATCCGGCCGCGGCCCGTCCCAGATTTTGCCGTCAGCTTTTGCTGTCAGCTTTTGCTTTGTTGTCAGACTTCTTGCCAACCGCCGGATTTTCCGCCGTTTCGGTCGCCTCGGCGTCCTCATCCGGTTCCGCCACTTCGCCGGCGCCGGGCTCGAAGAATTGCTCGGCGGCGGTCAAAGCCGCTTCCGCTTCGGTCGGCTCGCGCAACTGTGTCAAATCCTCGCCGCGGGCAATGCGCGCCGCCTCGTCTTCGTTTCTGGCGACGATAATCGAGATCGAGGTTTCGACATCCGGATGCAGCGCCAGCGGGACCTTATGCTGGCCGATCGTCTTGATCGGCGTGTTGAGCGCGATCTGATTGCGGCTGAGCTTGAAACCGGAGTCGCCGACGATATCGACGAGGTCGCGCGGCGATACGGAGCCGAAGAGTTGGCCGGATTCGGATGCCTGCCGCAAGACGGTGAAGCGTTTGCCGTCGAGCTTTGCCCCGACCTGAGATGCCTCGGTCTTCAGCGTCAGCGAGCGCGCCTCGAGATCGCCCTTCATCGTTTCAAACCGCGTGCGGTTTTCCGCCGTGGCGCGCAGGGCCTTGCCGCCCGGCAACAGGAAATTGCGGGCGAAGCCGTCCTTGACGCGGACCACATCGCCCATCTGCCCAAGCCGGGCCACGCGTTCGAGCAGGATCACTTCCATGGCGTCCTCCTCAGCGGATCACATAGGGCAAGAGGCCGAGAAACCGCGCCCGCTTGATCGCCTGCGCAAGCTCGCGCTGTTTCTTCGCCGAGACCGCGGTGATACGGCTCGGCACGATCTTGCCGCGCTCCGAAACGAAGCGTTGCAAGAGCTTGACGTCCTTATAGTCGATCTTCGGTGCATTGGCGCCGGAGAACGGACAGCTCTTGCGGCGACGGAAAAAGGGGCGGCGGCCGCCGGCTCCTTGCGGTGACATGGCCATGCTCAATTCTCCACTGGCGGCGTTTCGGAATCCTCGCCGCCCTCGCGCGGGCGTCGCTCACGCGGACGGTCGCCTCGATCAAATCGGTCGCCGCGATCAAATCGGTCGCCACGGCGGTCATCCCGATCGCGGTCGCGTTCAGCGCGGCGCATCATGGCCGACGGACCTTCCTCGAGCGCGTCGACCCGGATGGTGAGATAGCGCAGCACGTCTTCATTGAGACGCTCCAGCCGCTCGATCTCATTGATGGCCGCCGGCGGCGCATCGAGGTCCATCATCGTGAAATGCGCCTTGCGGTTCTTGCGCAGGCGGTAAGAGAGTGATTTGACGCCCCAGTACTCGGTCTTTTTGACCGATCCACCAAGGCCTTCGATGACGCCTTTCAATTGCGCGGTCAATTCCTCGACCTGTTGCGCGCTAGCGTCCTGGCGCGCAAGATAGACGTGTTCGTAGAACGGCATGGTTGCCCTTTCCTCGTCTGCCATGCTCGGCCCAGGCGCGAAGCCCCTCGAACCCTTCGGGAAAGGCTCGAATGCTCTGAAGGCGGGAACACCGGACGCCGGACCGCGGGATCAGTGACCCGAGCCCTGCCGCACCCAAGAGGAGGAACGGCCGTCCGTTCAGCCCCCGGCCGGGGTCGAGCGGAAGGCGGCCTTATACGCGGCAGGGACGAAAATGCAAGATCGGCGCGCTACCGGGCCGCCAGAGGGCGACGGCTCAGCGCGAGGCGGTGCGGTTGTCTGCATTCTGGATCAGTTCGGCAAGCCGCACCGCGAGTTCCACCCCTTCGCGCAGCTTTTTATCGTCGCCCCCGGCGGCCGGGGTACCCCGCAGCTTCTTCATGCCGCTCAGCAACGCCTCCATATTCCGCTCCAGCAGCCGCTGCCGAAATATCGGGTCGGTGCGGGCCCGCGCCAGATCGGCGTCGGTAACCGGCAAAAAGGGGCTCATGACGATGCGCTCGTGCCGATGAGGCTCTCAAGTCCGATAATCTACCGATCTGCGGTTGTCGTTTTATTACAGCCCCGGCATCCTTGACATGGCCATCGTGGCAGTATTTGTCGCCACTTCGCGGCAGGGCGCATGTGCGCGGCAAGCGGGCATTGAGCGGGCATTAAGCATATGACGACGGCGTTCGTTTTTCCCGGTCAGGGCAGTCAAGCCGTCGGCATGGGCAAAAGTCTCGCCGAGGCCTATCCCGCGGCACGCCGGGTTTTCGATGAGGTCGATACCGCTCTGAGCGAGAAGCTGAGCGATCTCATCTGGAATGGACCTGCGGATACGCTGACGCTGACGGAGAATGCGCAGCCGGCCTTGATGGCAGTGTCGCTCGCCACCTTAAGGGTTTTGGAGGCGGAGGCCGGCGTCGATCTCAGGCGCGACGCCGCCTTTGTCGCCGGGCACTCGCTCGGCGAATATTCGGCGCTTGCCGGAGCCGGCGCTTTGTCGATTGCCGACGCCGCGCGGCTATTGCGGATTCGCGGCCGCGCCATGCAGAAGGCCGTTCCGGTCGGCGTCGGCGCCATGGCGGCGATGATCGGCATCGAGCTTGCGGACGTCCGAGCGATCGCGTCCGAGGTTGCCGATGTCGGCGTTTGTGCTGCCGCCAACGACAACGGCGGCGCCCAGGTTGTCATGTCGGGAACGAAGGCGGCGGTCGAGCGGGCGGTGGAACTCGCCAAACTGCGCGGCGTAAAACGGGCGATGATGCTTCCCGTGTCGGCGCCCTTCCATTGTTCGCTGATGCAGCCTGCAGCCGACGCCATGGCTGAGGCTTTGGCCAAGGTTCCGGTCAAGGCTCCCGTCGTTCCGCTGGTCGCAAATGTACGGGCACACGCAATCAGCGAGCCGTCGGAGATCGTGCGATCGCTGATCGAGCAGGTCACCGGCACGGTACGCTGGCGGGAATCCGTCCTGTTCATGGCGCAAGCGGGGGTGACCGTATTCTACGAAATTGGCGCCGGCAAAGTCTTGACCGGCCTGATCAAGCGCATCGCGGTAACAGCTACGGCCTCCGCCATAGGCACGCCCGAGGACATCGCACGGTTCAACACCGTGCGGGTCTGAGCTATGGCTACGATTGAGATGCGGGGCCAGGAGTGGGGGCAGGAGCCGTGCCAGGAGATCCGATGTTCGAACTGACCGGGAAAAATGCCCTGGTGACGGGCGCTACCGGCCCGATCGGGGGCGCTATCGCGCGCACGCTCCACAGCCAAGGCGCGACCGTCGCCATTTCCGGCACGCGGCGGGAGGTGCTCGATCAATTGGCCGCCGAACTCAGCGAGCGAATTCACATCATGCCCTGCAATCTCGCCGATCTGGCAGAGACCGAAGCGCTGGTGCCGCGGGCCGAGGAGGTCATGGGGCAGCTCGATATTCTGGTCGCCAATGCGGGTGTCACCAGAGATAACCTGCTAGTGCAATTGCGCGACGAAGACTGGGATCAGGTCATCGCCGTCAATCTATCGGCTACGTTCCGTCTGGCCCGCGCGGCCGTGCGTGGCATGATGCGCCGCCGTTTTGGCCGCGTGATCGCGATCACCTCAGTGGTCGGGATAACCGGCAATCCGGGGCAATCCAACTATGTCGCGGCCAAGGCGGGGATTACCGGTATGATCAAGGCGATGGCGCAGGAATACGCCAAACGCGGGGTGACCGCGAATTGCGTTGCGCCGGGCTTCATCGTCACCCCGATGACGCAGAAGCTTAACGACAAGCAGCGCGAAACGATTCTCGCGAAAATTCCCGCGAGCCGTGCGGGTAGCCCCGAAGACGTGGCGGCGGCGGTGGCGTTTCTCGCTTCGAACGAAGCCGCCTACGTCACCGGGCAGACATTGCATGTGAATGGCGGAATGGCCATGATCTGAATACTATAAGGCCAGCCGCCGCGAGCCGCGCCCGCGCTGGTCAACGCATTTGAAGTGTGGTAACCGAACCGAAATTGGGGCAGGGGAGCCGGAATGCCGGAGCGCGGGGCGAGATGTCCGCCTCTGATCGGTGTCGACCCAAACGAACTTGTCGATCCCCGTCGGCAGGTTCAATGCAGAACTTGGACCGGATCAAATAGGCCGCTTGGGTCGCGTTGAAAGATGAGGTCGGAACGATGAGTGATATTGGCGAGCGGGTAAAGAAAATCGTCGTGGAACATCTCGGCGTCGAGCCTGACAAGGTTACCGACAACGCCAGTTTTATCGACGATCTCGGCGCCGACAGCCTCGATACGGTCGAACTCGTCATGGCCTTCGAGGAAGAGTTCGGTTGCGAGATTCCCGATGATGCGGCCGAGACCATCTTAACGGTCGGCGACGCCATCAAATTTCTCGAAAAGAACGCCAAGAGCTGACCGTCGGCAACATCCGGCAGCGTTGCATGTATTGCGCGCGCTGGGGGAACTGCACATCATTATGTGCGGGCCGATTGCGATCGGCCAAAGTCTCCGAGCCTGACGCGGCCGGAGATTGGTGTATTTGCCGGGAGCGTTCTTGATGCGGCGGGTCGTCGTCACGGGGCTCGGATTGGTTACCCCACTCGGTTGCGGCGTCGAGCAGACGTGGCAGCGCCTGCTCGGTGGCGAGAGCGGCATCAGGCGCATTGAAAAATTCGAGGTTGCCGACTTGGCTTGCCGGATCGCCGGCCAAGTGCCGCGCGGCGACGGCTCGGCCGGCAGCTTCAATGCCGACGACTGGATGGAACCGAAGGAACAGCGCAAAGTCGATGACTTCATCATCTTTGCCATGGGAGCGGCGACGCAGGCTCTCAACGACGCCAACTGGCACCCGCGTGACTACGACGACCAGATTGTCAGCGGCGTTCTCATGGGCTCCGGTATCGGCGGCGTCGAAGGCATTGCCGAGACTGCATTGGTACTGCGTGATCGCGGTCCGCGCCGCGTATCGCCGTTCTTCATTCCCGGCCGGCTGATCAATCTGGCGTCGGGATATGTATCGATCGCACACGGTCTCAAGGGGCCGAATCATGCCGTGGTCACCGCCTGCTCGACGGGGGCCCATGCCATCGGCGATGCCGGGCGGCTCATCGCCCTCGGCGATGCCGATGTGATGGTGGCGGGCGGCACCGAATCGCCGGTCAATCGCATCTCGCTGGCCGGCTTTGCCGCGTGCCGGGCGCTATCGACACGGTTCAACGAAACGCCCGAGCGCGCATCGCGGCCTTACGACCGCGACCGCGACGGCTTCGTCATGGGCGAGGGCGCCGGCGCGCTGGTGCTCGAGGAGTACGAGCACGCCAAGCGCCGCGGCGCGCATATCTATGCCGAGCTGATCGGCTACGGGTTGTCAGGCGACGCCTATCACATCACAGCGCCGGCCGAGGACGGCGATGGCGCGTTTCGCTGCATGACCGCCGCCACCCGCCGTGCCGGCGTCACCGCCGACGATATCGACTACATTAACGCCCACGGCACCTCGACGCCGCTCGGCGACGAGATCGAACTGAAGGCCGTTGAGCGGTTGGTCGGCAATGCCGCCGGACGCATTGCCATGTCATCGACTAAGTCCGCCATCGGGCATCTGCTCGGCGCCGCCGGTGCGGTCGAAGCGATTTTCTGCGTGCTGGCGATGCGCGATCAAATATTGCCACCGACCATCAACCTCGACAATCCATCGGTGGCGACGGCGATCGATCTCGTGCCGCATAAGGCGCAGAAGCGGAAGGTCGAAGTTGTACTGTCGAATTCGTTTGGATTCGGCGGCACCAATGCTTCGCTCGTCTTCCGCAAGGCGCAATAGTGCGCACCATCGCCTTTCCGCCATATTTGCTCCGCACTCGGCTGCGATTCACTGACATTCTCGCTTATAGTCGCGACCCGGTGCTCACTCGCCGCTGCCTCGGGGTTTTGCGCCTGGTGACGGATTTTTGCTCAATGCCGACGATGCAGGGTTCCGATGCGGATAAGCGGCCGTGACAGCATCTGATGCACCGCCCGGCGGCGATAAGCCGGCGCCAAAGCCGCAGCCGTCCGCAGGCCGCGAGACCGACAAGCTGGCGGTGCAATCGACCCAACCGGCTGCATCGCAACCGGCAGCGGCGCCGAAAGCAGCGGCCGTGCGTGCAGCCAATGGTTCGGCCGCAGCCCCGCCAGCCCGTGCAGCGGCATCCGCGCCGCGCTCGATCGCCTAAGCACTGCTCGGTCCGGCCGCTGCGGCCGCGCCTGCACCG
>JBARER010000286.1:0-44197 GCA_049796395.1 Xanthobacteraceae bacterium | reverse complement strand
CCCAGATGATCTTGACCGGCCGGTTCTTCCAGCAAGCCAGACGCCACCTGACGTTTCGCGGCAATCTGGGCGAACTGAGCGACTGGTGCCTGAAGGACATCGGTGTCGGCCGCCGGTCTCCAAATTTGGACGCAGTCAAGCCGTTCTGGATGTAGTTGTCGCCGAGCGACGAAGCCATGGCCAGCCAACGGGGCTGGGCGAAGAACCGGCGAACGGAGACGAATTGGTAGCGTTGCTCAGAGACGGTCGTGCTTGCCAGATAGCTCCATGCTCAAGGTTTGTCTTACCGCGAGTATCGACAGATCTGGCCGCCCTAGGGCACTTGACCGGCAGCGATGCGACTGAGCGGCGCGGCAAACCGCGAAAGCCATATGCAGCATCGGCAGTCCAGAAAATGCTAGGCGACAGCTGACAGCCTGCCTGTTCCATCGACGCCGGGATTTCAGACCCTACCCCCCATACCCCCTCTTGCCGACTTCGACGATGGGACCCCTAGAGGTCTGTCGGAAGCGACCTCCAAAACAAAAAATTCGGCAAATCGACGCCGCACTGCTCGGTCAGTCGGTTCTGGGCTTCTTGACTCTGCGGCAGGAATGTTCTTTCTTTGTTCTAATGAGCGACGCCGAGCAAGACGGGGTTCTGCATACCCTCGGTCTGCCAGAACGGCTGCGCGACGATCTGCGCGACTGCGGGGCTGCAAGAGAGGCGCTGTACTGGCGCGTCGACGGGCTGCTTGGCCGGCCTGCTCGGACCGTACCCGGATGATGCTCTGAGGATTTGGCCAGTCGACGCAGCGGTCGGCAATGTTCGGAATCAGGGAGCGTACTTGGCTGCGCCAATTTAGAGATACTGTCCTCGTCTCGATTCTTCCGCTGGGGGAGAGAGGGGGTACTAAGCGACTCCGTTCATCGGCCTCCTCTCAAACACCCGCACACTGCCCCTAAAGCCGCATAAAAGGGGGAACAAGTGCCATAGATCTTTTCCGTCGCTGATTCTTGAGAGGCCCATCAGTCTTGGCGAATTCGGTATCCGCACGATCTAAATAAGCGTGATCCAAACGCGCGCCCCGAAGATCCGCGTTGCGTAGGTTAGAACTCGCGAATTCCGTATAGCGGATTGTGGCGTTGCGCAGGTCAGCGCCTTCGAGGTCCGTTTCAACAAAGTTGCAGCCCATAATCATGCAATCTCGAAGATCGGCACCTTCAAGGGACCCCCCAGCTAATGATGCACCAATCAGCACAATGCCCTGTAGGGATAATCGGGACATCAGGTCCAAGAGAATATTGCTAAACCCAAAATAGAACTCTTCCGCAGTCATAAACCAACTGGACTCAGTTTTGGTCCTCCTAATAAAATGAGAAAATGTGTATCTATTCGCTCTAAACTCTACCAACAGAACAGGACCGGGCATCCATCCGCCAATATCTTCCGCCGAACCGAGCAGTTCAGATGGATACGCCGCCCGAGCGCATGCATCTACCATTGCCATAAGGCTGACTTCAGCATTCAGCTCCTGATCTTCAGCCGCACGCCATTTCACTGCACCTTCAAAAGCCGGTAAGCCATCTCGAATAGCAGCATCCATTAGTTTCTCGGCGTTTCTTACCCAATCGCGAGCTGTTTTCCATGGCTGATGTTCGTCAATAGAGGATGCTTCCAGCCGTATCTCGTTCCGCAGAAAGGTAAGAATTTCGCGGCTCATCGGCTCCGCACCTGCTAGCTTCAGCCAGCGGCGGTGAAATTCTACGACATCAAAGTCCGTTTCCGGATTATCAACTTGACTGCCCCAGCGCCGAAACGCGCTGACGAGGCCCCTCGCGGTGAGATATTCGCCGAAGCTCTTATGCAGAAATTCATAACCTCTGCCTCCTTCCTCGTCTTTCCTCGTATAGAATAGCAGCGCAACGTTGCCTAAATCGGCCGCGCCACATTTCTTTGCCTTAAAGAGCAGTCCTGGCTGCATAAAGGTGTCCCGAATTGATGTGAATGTTGTCTCGTCCCCTGTACGGCCTCCACCGCGCCACGCAGCCAACCCGAGTGCTTGCATGAGTGATTCAAAGCCTTCCCGTCCTAAATCGTTCAGATGAATTCGCGTCGGTTTATTCTTCTCCCGTTCCCATATCTGATTAAAGATCGCCTGATAAATGCGATTCCGGTTTTCGGCCGCCTCCTTCCAGCGTTCCTCTACGTACCCGGAAAAAACCAACAAATAGGCCAACAGCGGTTCCTTAGTTAGGTCACTTAGTGCATCCGTCGTCATCGCCTCCGGAGGATCAAGAGACAAATTCTTTGCCGACGCCCATCGCCTCCAAAATTCTGGACGCTGGTCCAATTGCCCTAATTGTTTTGGATCATCGACCACGAGTTCGCGGCCGCTATCACTCTTGCTTCGCTTGTCGAAAGGTATCATGTCAGCGACATACAACGTTCCTTTTCCCTGGAGCGCCAATCGTCTTCGAGCCTCTTGCATCGATGGAGCTCGCCCTAATACCAGAAAGTGGACCGCCAAAGAGCCAACTCTGCCTCGCCAATCGGCCAAGGCAGATGCAAAATCCAGAGCCGCACTTTCGGAGGTCGTGCCTTCCTTGGCCAGCTCATCGAGGCCATCAAAGATTATGAGCCAATTTCGGTGGGCATCACGGCCCATCGAATGCAATGGTGCGGTTTCGATATCGAATGGTTCGTCGAGCTGGCGCCGGAAGTAATCATCAATGCGGCCCTCTAATAGTCCTGTTCCTCGCAGGCGTTGCAGAGGTACGAAGACAACACGCCAGTTGAGTTGTGGCGCGACGCTGGCAGCCAAGTATTTGGCGAAAGTTGACTTGCCCGAGCCGGGACCGCCGGAAATCAGCCTTACTCTATCTGTTGCGTCATCCTTACTAAGCCAGTCTCTCACAAGTTCATCGAGCATCCCGACCGTTCGGCGGATTTTCTTTTTGGTGCCGGATTCCTGCTCATCAGGTTCCAACTCGTCTGAGTCATCATGTTCATCAAACCAAGCGCGAAGCGGCTGATAGACCTGAGCCAACGTAGCCCCTGTTTTTTCGTCTTCGCCAAATAAGGGCTCATCTTCAAAGCGCTTAATCAGAGACGCGCGATATCGATCCCATGCGCGCTGCTTGGCGTCGGCGACCGCATCGGCACCTGTGAGTGCATCGACGACTGGCGAGAAATAGTCGGGGTCGCGGGAACGGATTTTTATCAGACCCCGCGCGACAAAACGTTTGAACTTCGCCGCGACAACGTCAGGCGATTCCTTGGGTCGGCAAAGCCTCAGCTCATGATAGATCTGCGATGCCGCGTCGATAAAAAGCGGGAATGTCTCTGGAAAATCGAGATCTTCGGATTCCAGAACAATGTTTATTTCAGCGGCAAGGCCACTTGCTCGCTCGATTATATTGTCCAGCAATTTTCTAATTTCTGCTTTATCTGGCACTCGATCCAAGGGGGTTGTAGCGATTGTTGCAGAAGATGCGTAAGCCAATGTTTCAAGTACAAGGCAATTAGCGCGTATTTCTAAGGAGTCCTCGCCTCGAATAGCTTCCACGCCCCGAAAAAATGAAGATGTCGCAGCGGAGATGCCGTCCTTGCCGAGTGCGAGTGCCTGGACAACCGTTTCAACGGTGGCGCTCGCGATTTTAATCCAATCGCGCCGAACAGTGCCCTCGGTTATATTTATTCCCATCGCTCTGCTCCCGGGGATGGCCGACTCCCAATGCATATTTTTTTGAGAATCGAACTCAATTCTACCCTAGCGTGCCACAAGATCATGCACCAGCGATCAATTGTCCGCCGAGAGCCGCTCTATTTGGGCAAATGTTCGACCCAACCATACTCGGCCGGGGAAACGGCTTGAGGCTCATAGCGCAGCATCGAGACGGGCGTTGACGCCCGATTAACAGAGGCAGGTGCCGTTCAGATCAGCGCGCGAAATTTGGCCATAACAGCGTTCGCGGAGCTTTTGAAATTTTGCTGCCGCCGAACTTTATTGTCGCTTGGCGCGATCTGTACTTTTTTTTCTTGAACGTACCTCACGGACTAGATACGTGTGATAAATCTACTCAGCGCCCTGTGCGCTGAAGACATAGCCAGCCCAATGAGGGCTCCGGTCCGTGCGGCTAGCCAAGCCAAAGCGACGGGCAACCGGATCATCGACCGAATGGCATCGGTAAAAGGAAACGTTCAACGACGGTTCCAGGAGAGAGCAACGGGGTGCCCCGACTCTCAGGTAGCCATAGCGCTGGCAGATCGGCGACATGGCATTCCAGCGCCGCATAAAGCGGGCGAGCAATGGCCGACAGCGCGACCCCGGCCAGCCTGAACAAGGCCGCCTCGATCTGAGCGTCCTACGATGGCTCCGGCAATCATCGGTACGCGAGCTTTGCCTGCGCGGCAAAGCTTTGCCCAAACCGAGGGACTGCGAGGCAAAGGAAAGCTCCCCGATTCACCAGCAATCAGGAGCCTAGCCATTAAAGGATAAAGTCCAAATCAGCTAAACGCCCGGATGACTCCAACTAGAACTAAATAACGGCCTGATGCCAGAAGCTGTAGAAAGGCTGAGACCGCCAAATTCGACAAGATGCAGTAAAACCTGAAACAGCCGAGTTCCGATAATGCCTCCAGCGTTTGGCCTAGCTGCGAACTGAGCTGATACGGCGAAATCAGCGGGATCAGTACTAAGCGGAACGGCGGACTCCGGATCAGCCGCCTTTCATTCTTCCTCCTCTGCCGGGGAATCCGCTCTACCGAGCCAGACTACTGCCGCGCTCGCGGAATCAGTTTCGCGCTGGGGAGCAGACCGCCAATCTTTCGCCGACTCGGCGCGCTGCCGATCGGCCGCAATACCCGGATCGATCTCGGCGCCGGGGGCTAGGCATCATTGAGCTTTGAAACGCGGCTGCGCATCTCGCCGCTCGACCGCACAGGATGCGACCGAATCTGATCCGCCGGGGAATCGGCTTATGCGGTACTATCTGCTGAAAGAGGTTGCCGAAATCCTCCGCAAGAGCGAACGTTGGCTCTGGGGCTGGCTAAATCAGCACCCCTGCGATCAAAACGGCAAACCATTTTTCCGAATGGCGGGACGGACCAAGTTATTTACTCCCGCCGATGTCGAACGCATCCACGAGTCCTTGCCATGCCCCTCAAGCTTCGACCGCCGCGCCCCGGTAAAACTCCGAATTACGAAATCCGGGGTACATACCTCGGAGTCACTGTTGAACGAAGCGCGGGAACTGCTGACAAGAAAATCGCACAACGACAATTGCGCGAGATCATGCGCGCCGTCGAAAGAGGCGAATATGATAAGAAGGTGATCGCCACTTCGACGCAGCCGACGTTTTTGAGCGCTGCGGTCGCCTACCTCAAAGCCGGCGGCGAGGGAAAGTACCTCGGCCCCATTATAGAGATGAAAGGCGCGGACGCTCTTCGCGACTGTCTACTGACCGATATCGATCAAATCAAAATCAATAATGCCGCCTCGGCATTATATCCGAGCGCGACGCCGCAGACTCAGAATCGGCAGTTTTATACGCCGGTATCCGCAGTCCTGAAGCATGTGGGCGTCGAGGGACGGATCAAACGGCCGAAGGGCTGGCGTGGCAGCAGGGCAAGGTCTTGGCTAGAACCTGAGCCGGCGTTTGCTCTAATCGAAGCAGCTTCAGCGCTAGATCGGGAATTTGGGCTGCTTTGCATAACTCTCCTGTATACTGGCATGCGCATCAGCGAGGCGCTGCGGGCTAAGCTCCGTCATCTCAATCTCGATCAGGCAACTCTCTACCTGCCGGAGACAAAGAACGGCGAAGCCAGGACGGTCTACTTGCCGCCGATCGTAGTCAATGCGCTCCAGGCGATGGCGCCCCGCAGTGCGCGACCCAATAAGGCGACGGCCAAAGATGCGCTCGCGCGCGGCGAGCCGGGCCGAAACCAAATTGATGCCGGCATTCCCTTCCTGAAACGATCTCCGGACATGAAGCTGTTTCGCTTCTATCAGGGCGGCCGTCTCCGCAAGCGGCTCGCCGACGCGATGGAAAGTGCGGACTTGTCCTTCCCGCCGCGCCAGCGCGGCTTTCATCTGTTCTGTCATACTTATGGGACCTGGATGGTGCGTTTCGGGAAGCTCGATAATTTCGGGTTGACGCGAACGGGACGCTGGAAAGACCCGCGCTCTGCCGAAGTCTACGTCCATACGGCGGTCAATGCCGAGGCGCAGCTCGCATCTCTGCTGCCGACGCCGGGAATCCGGGGAAAATCCGGGGAACGCCGTCGCCGCTCCAGCTAAGTATTTGAGAATCCAAATTTGCAGTTGGCCTTCACACGGGAGAGGTCGTAGGTTCAATCCCTACAGCGCCCACCAGCCTCCGCTGCTCGCAGTTTCGGCTGGCAAGCCGGAATGTACAGTGCAGGCGAAGCGTCTCCGATGAGCAACGGTTCTCGATGGCCCGAATTGCCGTTTTCGGCGTGGAGCGACACCTGCGCCACGCTGCATTTGTGGACGCAGATCGCCGGCAAGGTGCGCATCGCGCTGACCCCGCTGGTCAATCATTGGTGGAATGCAACGTTCTACGTGACCGCGCGTGGGCTTGTTGCACCGGCCATGCCCTTCCGCGACGGCAGCTTCGACATCGTCTTTGATTTTGCCGAGCACCGCCTTGTCATCGCAACGGACGACGGCCGAACCGAGAGCTTTGCGCTCGCGCCGATGACGGTCGCCGAATTTTATGCCGCGTTCATGGCCGCCCTGCGCAAGCTTGGCATCGAGGTCCGCATCTGGATTATGCCGAGCGAGATCGAGACCGCCATCCCGTTCGATCGCGACCGCACGCATGCGCAATACGATCCGCATTACGCGCAGACATTCTGGCAAGCCCTGGTGCAGGCCGACCGGGTGATGAAGATTTTTCGCAGCCGGTTCATCGGCAAGGCAAGCCCGGTGCATTTCTTCTGGGGCAGTTTCGATCTGGCGGTGTCACGCTTTTCCGGCCGCACCGCAGCGCCACCGCAGAGCGTCACGCCCAACGTGGCAAGCTGGGTCATGGCCGAGGCCTATTCCCACGAAGTGTCGAGCTGCGGCTTTTGGCCGGGCAATGGCGGTTACGGCCGTGCCGCCTTCTATGTCTACGCCTATTCCGAGCCGGCCGGTTATGGCGACACGCCGCTGACAACAGCCGGCGGCTTTTACGACAAGACCGTCGGCCAGTTCATTTTGCCGTATGACGTGGTGCGACAGGCAACCGATCCGGATGCCCTTCTGCTCGGCTTTCTGCAGGAGACTTACGCCGCGGCCGCCGATCTGGCGCAATGGGACCGCAAGACGCTGGAACGGACCGGCTAGCAATCGAGGTGAGCTGGCGCGAAGCCAGCTCACCCGACGCTGATGACGATTTTGCCGAAATGCGCGCCGGAGGCCATGTGCTTGTAAGCCGCCTGCGCGTCGGCGAAGGCGAACACTTTGTCGATCACCGGCTTGATGGTGTTGGCTTCGACGGCGCGATTGAGCGCCAGAAACATTTCCGTCGATCCGACCGAGATACCCTGGACGTTAGCGCGGCGCGAGAAAATCAGTCCGGGATTGAGCTCGGTCGCGCCGCCGCTTAACCCACCGATCAGCGAAACCTTGCCGCCGACGCGGATGGCGCGAAACGAGCGCGTCAGCGTCGCGGCGCCCCCCACCTCGATGACGTGGTCGACGCCGACACCGCCGGTGAATTCCAGCGCCGCTTTGTCCCAATCCGGCGTCGTCTTGTAGTTGATGCCGAACGCGGCGCCGAGCTTTTTGGCGCGTGCCAGTTTTTCGTCGCTCGACGAGGTGATAATGGCGCGAATGCCCACGGCATGCGCGAACTGCAGGCCGAAAATCGAGACGCCGCCGGTGCCCTGCAATAAGATCGTGTCGCCGGCTTTAAGCTTGGCGTGCTCCATCATCGCATGCCACGCGGTAACGCCGGCGCAGGGCAGCGTCGCGCCCTCCTCCAGCGACAAATGCGCCGGAATTTTCACGACGCCGTCTTCCTCGAGCACCGCGTACTCGGCGAGCATGCCGTCGATGCCGCCGCCGAGCGCACTGGCATGCGCATCCGGCATCGCCTCGCCACCCGGCCAGCGCTGAAAGAAATTGCCGGCGACGCGGTCGCCCGGCCTGACGCGAACGACGCCCGGTCCAACCGCGACAACTTCGCCGGCGCCGTCCGACAGCGGAATGATGTTCTCGCCGACCGGCATGCGATAGCTGCCGCGCACGATGCCGAGGTCGCGGAAATTGAGCGAGCAGGCTTTGACCTTGACCAAGACTTGGCGATGTCCGGGCTTGGGATCCGGACGTTCGACCTGCACCACCGACTCGATGCCGGCCCCACCCTTCGGTATCTGATACGCTCGCATTGGGTTTCCTCGTTCTTGGTCGCGCCAGCCGCCGCGGGCTTATTGCCGGTTTCGGTTGTCGCGCGGACCGCCGCGTCGCGGCTGACCGGGCCCGCGCGGGCGCCCGTTGGGTGGACCGCGGAAATTCTGCCGTCCCGGGCGCTGATTGTTCGGCCGCTGCCGGTTCTGCCCGCGCAACTGGCGGCGCTGCTCGATCATGCGGCGGCCCAGCGTGTGCGCCGCATCGAGACGTTGCAATCTGCCACGATCGCGTGCCGCCTCCTGCGGTGGAATCCGATAGAGCACGGCGGACATTCGTCCACCGGGGCCGGCGCGGAGCTGGAAAGCGCTGGCGCCCTGCGTCAACGCGCCAAGCCGATTGCCCTGGAGGTCGAACACGTCGATCTGCCCGACATGACCGTCGGTATCGGGATAGAGCTTTACGGTCGGCGCCGCCGCGCCACCGCCCGCCGGCACCTCGACGACTCCGGTGGTGCCGCGAATGCCGATGGCGGCGTCCGGCGTCGTTATCTTCATGTTGCCGGTCTTGGCGACAAGGCTCGCGACGAAGGCGGCGGTGCCGACCGCGACATTGAACGTGGCGGCATTGCCGGTGCCGTTTTCCTGATAGACGAATTCGTTGACGACGATGCGGGTATCGGCCGAGAGGCTGAATGTGGTCTCGTCGTCGAAGGTGATACCGAGCGCGGAGTCGGCGCCGGTGGCAAGCGTATCGTTCTTGAAGATGGGATCGGCCACATTCAATGCGGTTGCGGCGGCATTGCCGCGTGTGACGGTGGCGCTCCCCTGCATGGTCGCGACTTGTCCGACCGAGGTGTCGGTCGGAGCGGCGCCCGGCGCCTGATTCGGCGGCGGCCGATAGGCCGGCGCAAAATACGGCGATGCCGGCGGATATTGCGCGCGCGCCGATCCCGGCCACAGCGACCGCCAGGCCGAGAGGGTGCCGGCCAACAATGCTATGAAGTCTCGCCGCCTCACGAGGACCCGATCAGGAAGAAAATCTGCGCCATACGAATAGATATCGTACCGGCTCACCATGGCATCGCAATGGCTTAAAACGTGATCCGGAGCATGTCTACCTCCGGACTTCAGCCGAAGCTGGACGCCGGCTTTTCGATAAGATCATGCTTCTCCAAAATGATGCCATACCTGGACACCGTTGTCCTTCAAGATCAGTGCAGCAAAGCCGCCAATTCTTCCGCACCCGGCTTCCTGCACTCTTCGTCCATGCGCGCGTTGGTTGCCGCTAATAGCGTGGCGACGACGTTATTGCGCTGAGCAACGGGATTGTCGCCATAGCCGCTCGGCTGAAAAAAATTTGCGGTCGGCACCTTGTCGCGCCATTGCAGCGGCATCGTCACCATGTCGAAGCCGGTGCCGTCGCCGGTCAGGTTCATCATTTCCAGTTCGGCGGCGCTCAAGGTCCGCACCACGCCCTTGCGCCGCGCGAAGACCACCGAGTCCACGAGCTTTTGCGTCTGCAGCAAAGGACCGACGTCGAGATCGAGATTGAGCGCGTGAACGGCAAGACCCTTTTCGGTATTGGCCAGCATCTCATGCTGGCCCCAGGCATCCGGCACGCTTCTGGCGAAGGCGATCATTCGCCGCAGAACCTCGATCTTGCTCATCAGCGTCCATTTTTGATCGGAAGCCATTTGCGCGGCTCTGTCCTGTAACGCCGCAACGAAGCGATTGCCGTCTTCGGCGACGATTTCTACGGTGTTGGTCGCCAGAAGCTGGTTGTAGCCCAGCGCGGTGGTGATGGCGCGGGCGTGCTTATTGAATTCGCGGCCGGCCTCGACGTCATAGCTGCCATTGCCGGTCGCTTCGAAGCTGTAAATGCGCACAATCTGATCCGGGGTCAGGCCCGCCGCCAGCGCAACCCGCGCATAAGCGCGTTTGAACTGATCGTCGCTCTGCGGCATTTGCGGAACGAACTTGAACTCGCGCGCCGCCGCCGAAAGAAAATCGGCGACGACCGGCACATAGACCGGATGCACCGGGGCCTCCGGCGCCAGTGGATTACGCGGCTTCGGCGGTCCGGCATAGATGGGAGGCTGCGCCAGCACGTAATCGTCAATCGACAGCGGTTCGCCGCGGGCACGCGTGGCGTTGCGCAATTGCCGTTTGGCCGCAACCTCATGCCAGTAAGCGTTCGCGGCCGCCGCATACATCGCGTGCGCGCGGTCGTAATCATCGAGCGCGTGGCGATATTGCTCCGCGGCCACCGCCGGATTCGCCGGACCAGGCATTGGCGCATTGGGTTGGGCGGTAGCGCACCGCATTGACGCAAGGACCAGCCCAATTGCGAGCAAAGAAAGCGCGCAGCGATAGGGTGGACTGATCGTCATGCTTCGCCGGCGTGGCCACTCCGATTCGACGTCCTCTTCATAGCCGATTCTATGACGCAACAAGGGCGGCGTTGCCGCCGCCCTTGAACCGACAAAACTCTGCCGATGATAATTGGCTGGCCTAGTTATTTCATGACCGCGTCGACCGCCGCCTTGCACAGCGCCTCGTCCTGCGAACCGGTGCCGCCGGAGCAGCCGATCGCGCCGATGATCTTGCCGTTATCGACCAGCGGAATGCCGCCACGGGACGCTATGGCGTCATCAAGTGTCAGGATGTAATTGAACCCGAACTTCTGCACCGCATTCTCGAACGCCACGGTGGGCCGGCGATATCGGGCAGCGGTCCGCGCCTTGTGCTCGGCGATGGCAATGGAAGCGAGTTGCGCACCATCCATTCGCGCAAAGGCCACCAGATCGCCGCCCCAATCGACCACTGCGAAGTCCTCCGGCCAACCGCGCTTGTTGGCCTCGGCCGTTGCCGCCTGAATCAAGGCCTGGGCCTTCTCGAGATTGACCGGCGTCCCGAACGGCAGATTGAAGGGCATTTGCGGGGGTATGGCAT
Organism: Xanthobacteraceae bacterium; assembly: GCA_049796395.1. Classification (GTDB taxonomy): domain Bacteria; phylum Pseudomonadota; class Alphaproteobacteria; order Rhizobiales; family Xanthobacteraceae; genus BOG-931. The sequence goes on along the minus strand of JBARER010000286.1, from coordinate 32,905 downwards.
TGAGATCCGGCGCCCCGGCGGCCGGCTGCTGTTGGGCATAGGCAGCGCCCGCAGCAAGTAGACCTGTAACCAACGCTAACGCAGTGAAACCACGAAACCTCATTGGGACTCTCCCTCATCGGCGGCACTTTCGGCCGCTCGGTCGATCTTAGACGAAGAGAGCGGGCCGACGCCAGCACCGAGCGGACAAGGCAGCTTTTGGCCGCACCTATGCCATCGTCGGCGTTGCTCGGCGGTCGGGCAGCCAAAACTTTCCATCTATCAGGCCGGCAAAGAACGAAAGAGTCGCAAGCGCGGGATTTGACGCAAAACCTTGCCACAAGTGGCGTGAATTTCGCAAAAACGACGGATGGCGCCCTATCTACGCCCCTCCCAGACACTGTCCCGATCATGCCCGTTGGAAGTTGACCGATCGTTGAAAGCCCGCGGTGGTGCTGCGCCGCGCGACCGCAACGCCTAAGCAAATTTACGGACCTTCGCCGAGCCCGCGGTCAAATCGACCCGCGGCCTTGCCGGCAAAGCAAACACAAATATGCGCCGGTGTCGCGCTCAGTGCGGCTGCGGGGTGCGCGACAGATTCTTCTCCTTTAGCTCGTCGAGATAGGCTTGCCAATTGCTCTCGCGGTCGTGGCCGAGCTCGAACAAATAATCCCAGCTGAAAATGCCCGTGGAGTGCATATCGTCGAACGCGATCCGTACCGCGTAATTGCCGACCGGATGCAATTCCAGGATTTGCACATTCTGCTTGCCGCCAACGGTACGCCGCTCGCTCGGCGAATGGCCTTGCACCTCCGCGCTCGGGCTGCGAACGCGCAAATATTCGGCGGCAAGATCGAAGCGCTCACCGCCGTCAAAGGCGACAGTAAGCGTCTTGCGATCCTTGTGCAGTCGCAATTCGGTCGGCCATGGACCCGTCGCGGCAAGTGCGTTCATGCTTGGCTCAATCGAGCGTGATGTGACCGTCGGTGATGACTTTTTTCCACTTCTCGTATTCCGATTTCGTGAAGGCGGCGCCTTCGGCAAGGCTGGTGCTCCGCGGCGTAAGGCCAAATTTGGCAAAAGCTTGTTTAAGCTGAGGATCCAGCAGCGCCTTGGCGATCGCGGCATTGAGCTTGGCGAGAACGTCGGGCGGCGTCCCGGCAGTGCCATAGAGCGCGAGCCACAGATCGACGCTGTACCCGGGCAAGCCTGCCTCGGCCACCGTCGGCAGATCGGGATAGACCGGCGAGCGTTCCGTGCCGGTCGTCGCCAGCGGAATGACGCTGCCTTTGCTGGTGAAAGGCAGAGCGCCGGCGATGCTGGAAAACGCCATCTGCACTTTGTTGCTCATCATGTCGGTGAACGACCCGCCGATGCCTTTATACGGCACATGGACGGCCTGGATGCCGGTGCGCAGCTCCCACATCGCGGCGGCAAGGTGCGGCGTCGTGCCGACCCCGGCAGAAGCATAATTGAGCTTGCCTGGATTGGCTTTGCCGTAAGCCACGAGCTGCGCATAGGTCTTGATGCCGAGTTGCGGCGCCACGACCAGAACTTCGGGGGAATCGCAGACGACCGACAGCGTGACCAGGTTCTTGAATATGTCGTAGGGCATGGACTTCTGCAGCGTCGGATTGATGACGATGGCAGGATCCATGATCGCCATGTAGTAACCGTCGGGGTCCGCATGCGCCACGTAATCGACGCCAACGATGCCGCCGGCGCCCGGCTTGTTCTCGGCAACCACCGTCTGTCCCAAAACCTCGCCGAGCTTTTGCGCCACGGTGCGGCCGGCGAAATCGGTGATGCCGCCTGGGCCATAGGGAATGATCAGATGCACAGGCCTATCGGGAAAGCCTTGCGCGTAGGCCGGCACATAGGCGGCGAAAAAGAGCAACGACCAAAGCGCCAAGCGTCCTGCAGCCAATATCAGGCGATTCATTTTTGGACTCCGTTTCACGTCTCTATCCTGTCCTAGACCATGACCCGATCAGGTTGAAGCGGATCATGGTCTAGAATTATTCGATGGAGCATGATCTTTTTCGGAAAAAGCGGTAGCCACCCTCGGATCAAGTCCGAGGGCAGGCATTTTCCGGATCATGCTCTAGCTTTGCCGATCAGTCCAACAAGTTCATGCGGCATGACCGGCATTTGCGAAATGCGGACCTTGAACGGCGATAGCGCATTCTCGATTGCCGAGACCACTGCCGCGGCGGCGGGAATGACGCCGACCTCGCCGACGCCCTTGACGCCTAGCGGATTATGCGGCGACGGCGATTCCTTATACAGCGTCTCGAAACTGGGCAGTTCGGTCGCGGTCGCCATCACATAGTCGGCAAATGTCGTGGTCACGGGCTGGCCGCCGGCATCGTAACCCATCCATTCCAGGATGGCATTGCCAACGCCGTGGGCAATGCCGCCGTGCACCTGGCCGTCGACGATCAGCGGATTGACCAGGCGGCCGGCATCCGAAAGTGCGATATAGCGCAGAATTCGTACGCCGCCGGTCTCGATATCGACCTCGACTTCAACGACATGACAGGCGTTCGTATAAGCCAGCTGGTCGATGCGAAAGGTCGCGCTCGCTTCGAGGCCGGGATCGATGCCCGGTGGAAAGCCGTAACCCGGAGCGCCTTTGAGTACGCGCGCCAATTCGCCGAGCGTGACGGCAAGCTGCGGCGCGCCGGCGACGCGCACTTTGCCGTCGACGATTTCGAGGTCCTCTTCAGCCGCTTCCAGCATATGGCTGGCGAGTTTACGCGCCTTGGCCGCGACCGCTTGCGCAGCGATCATCACCGAAGAGCCGGCCGTCACCGTTTGCCGGCTGGCAAAGCCGCCAAGCCCGAGCGGCGCCGCCGCCGTGTCGCCGGCAATGACGCTGACATCCTGCGCCTTGACGCCGAAGGCCTCGGCGCAAATCTGCGCTAACGCGGTGGCGAGCCCCTGCCCCATCGGCGCGGCACCCGTCGACACGGTGATGTGTCCGGTCGGCGACACCCGGACATTGCCGAACTCGAACGGGCCGCGGCCGGTGCCTTTGATGCCGTGCGCCAGGCCGATGCCGATATAGCGTCGCTCCGCGCGGGCTTCGGCCTGGCGGCGCGGAAAATCATCCCAGCCGGCGACGGACAGAATCTCCGCCTGGCAGCCGGGATAGTCGCCGCTGTCATATTGGACCTGCTCGCCGGAACGCGCCTTCAACGGTTTCAGATACGGCATCTTTTCCGCCGCAATGAGATTGCGGCGGCGCAATTCGGCGCGGTCCATATCGAGCTTATCCGCCAGCAAATCCAGCATGCGTTCCATCGCGAACGCCGCCTGCGGATAGCCCGCGCCGCGTACCGATGAGACCGGCGTCTTGTTGCTGTGAGCCGCGACCACGCCGATCGCCAGCGCCGGCACGACATAAGGTCCACTCAGCGTGGTGGCGGAATTATAGGGAATGTTGACGTCTTGCAGCGCATAGGCGCCGATGTCGTGAATGAGCCGGCCGCGCACGCCCCGCACACGGCCGTCGGCATCGGCGGCCAGTTCGACCGACCAGTATTGGTCGCGCTCCTGCGCCGCGTTGGTGAAATGCTCGCGGCGATCTTCGATCCATTTGACCGAGCGGCGAAGCAAGGTCGCGGCGGCAACCACCGCCACGTCCTCCGGATAGACGCAGAGTTTTGGCCCGAAGCCGCCGCCGACGTCCGGCGTCGCCACCCGCAACCGGCTTTCGTCCAACTCGACATAGTCGGCGAAAGCGGTGCGGAGATCGTGTGCTTTCTGGGTCGAAGCCCACACGACGGTCTCGCGATCGAAAATTTGCGCAAAAATGCCGCGGCCTTCTATCGAATGTCCGGCGCCGCGATGCATCCACAGATCGTCGCGCACCACGTGAGCCGCCTTGGCGAAAGCCACATCGATGTCGCCATAAGCGACCTTGTAGGCAATCACCGCGTTCGTCGTGAGTTCGCGGCGCACCGGCGGCGCCTGCTCGATGCGGCAATCGATCGCCGCCGGCAGCACGTCGTAATCGACGGCGACGAGAGCAGCGGCGTCCTCGGCGATATAGCGATCCTCGGCAACCACGATCGCCACCGGCTCGCCGACGAAGGAGACCTCACCATCGGCCAGCGCAAACGGCCAGCTTCGGTCGAGCTTGGTGCCGGAATTCGACGTCCGGACCATGCGGCGTTGCTTCAGCACCGGCGCAAGATCGTCGAGCGTAAGCACCGCGGCGACGCCGTTGAGCGCCCGTGCCGCACCGGCATCGAGGCCGCGGATCAGAGCGTGCGGATGCGGACTGCGCACGAACGCCGCCGTGAGCGCGCCGGAGTCGGCTATGTCGTCGACGAAACGCCCCTGGCCGGTCAAAAGGGCCCGATCTTCCAGGCGCGGAATGCGCGCACCGATAATTTCAGTCACCGATTGCCACTCGAGGTCCCCGCTCGCCGCCACAGCCGCCGAGAATGATAGATCAAGTTTCGTTCGGCCTGAACAGCGCCGACAACCCGCACGTGGGGCGATCAGCCTGATGGGGCGATCAGCTGACGCCGACCAATCCTGGCGCACCGATCTTGTCCCAAATCCACGCGGCACAGGCCAATAAGCGATCGTCATCGTAGCGTTGAGCCACGAGCTGGATGCCGACCGGCAGATTATTGGGACCGCGATGCGTCGGCAGCGTCATGGTCGGAGTGTGCAAGGCCGTCCAGATCGCCTGCATCGAGGGATCGCCGGTCGCGCCGAGACCCTTCGGCGCCTCGCCCGGCACGCACGGCACCAGCAGTACGTCGAACCGTTCGAAGACCGGTCCCAACAGCGCGCGGCACTCGTCGAGACGCCGCATCCCGGCCACATACTCGGCGCGTGAAATCTTGTGCCCGTTCTCGATGTAGCGCCGCATCTGCGGCGACAGCCGCTCGCGCTCGTTATCCCAGAAATAGGCCATGCAGGCGGCACGCTCATAGAAGCCGATTGAGGATCGCGCGATCGCGTGCAAACTGGAAAAGGCGTCGGGCAAATCGACGTCGCGCACCGTTGCGCCGAGCTTGCCGAGTTTGGCGGCCGCGTCGGCAAGCGCGCCCTTGGTTTCCGGTTGCGCCGTATCCCATAAATCGGTGCGCCACACGCCAACACGCGGCGCAGAACTCATTGCCGGCAGCCGCTTCGGTTCTTCCATGCGCAGCACCGCGGTCAAGAGCGCGATGTCTTCGATCGAGCGCGTGAGCCAGCCGATGGTGTCGATCGAAGCCGCGGCCGGCCAGACACCGGCTTCGTTGATGGTATTGTAGGTCGGCTTGTAGCCGAACACGCCGCAGAACGAGGATGGCCGCAGCACCGAGCCGCCGGTTTGGGTGCCGAGCGCGGCAGGTACCATGAAATCAGCCACAGCGGCGGCCGATCCGCTCGACGAGCCGCCGGGCGTATGCGCCGCATTGTGCGGGTTGGTGGTGTCCGGCGGCGCGCTACCGGCAAACTCGCAGGTCGCGGTCTTGCCGAGAATGATCGCGCCGGCACGGCGCAACAGCGCGACGCAGGACGCGTCGGCCTGCGGCCGGTTGCCGCGATAAATCGGTGACCCCATCTCGGTCGGCAAATCGCAGGTATCGATCGTGTCTTTGAGACCGACGGGAACGCCGTGCAGCGGCCCGCGCCGTGGTCCGCGATCGAGCGCACGCGCCTGGTCAAGAGCGCGTTCCGGATCGAAATTGACCCAGGCCTTGACGGTACCGTCATGGGCGGCAATGCGCGAAACGCAATCGCGCACGACGCTCTCGCAAGTGGCGTTGCCTGCGGCGATCGCGTCGGCGATTTCGGTAGCCGAAAGCGTATTGAGCGATTGCCCGACTTTGGCCTCCATAACCGCGCCGGTCAGTTCTTGGCGCGGCCGGCGGTGGTGCCGGCGATCTTGCCGAACACGGTCCCGGAGATCAGGCCGGAACCGCCCGGATAGTTGAAATAGAATAATCCGCCGACCAGCTCGCCGGCGGCATGAAGGCCACGGATCGGCTGGTAGTCGGTGTTGAGCACCTCGCCGTCGGTGTTGATGCGCAATCCGCCGAAGGTGAAGGTAACGCCGCAGGTCACGGCGTAGCCTTCGAACGGCGGCGCATCGATGGTGTTGGCCCAGTTGCTCTTGTTGACGGCAAGACCGGTCGTGCCGCGACCGTCCTTGACGTTCGGATTGAACGGCACGTCGGTCTTCACCGCGGCGTTGTATTCCTTGATCGTCTTAACGAACTCGGCTGCGTTCACGCCTTCGAGCTTTTGCGCGAACTCTTCTATTGTATTCGCCGTGACCTTGGTGATCTGGCGGATGCGGTATTCGTCGCGCTGCAAATGCTTGGTCTTTTGATCGAAAATCTGCCAGGCGAATTGCCCCGGCTGCTCCAGCACCACGCGCCCGTATTTGGCATAAGTGTAGTTGCGGAAGTCGGCGCCCTCATCGACGAAACGCTTGCCGGTGGCGTTGACCATAATGGAAAACGGATAGGAATGTTTCTGGAATTGATCGCCGACTGCAAGGTCGCCGAACTCCGGTGCATTCATTTCCCACTGGACGGCATGGCAGCCCGACCAGTTGCCGCGCGGCGCGGCGCCGATATCGATCGCCATGCGGATACCGTCGCCGGTGTTGAACCGGCTGCCGCGCACCTTGGCGAGGTCCCAGCCTGACCCGAGATAACGGGTGCGCCATTCCGGATTGGCCTCGAAGCCGCCGCAAGCAAGCACCACGGATTTGGCGCGCAATTCGCGCACCTCGCCCTCTTGCCGCACGCGCACACCCTCGACGCGGCTGCCGTCGAACAACAGATCGATACCGCGGGTCGAGTAGCGGACCTCAATGCCGCGCTTTTTCGCCGCCGCGGTGAGCTGGTTGACCAGGCCGGGACCGCCGCCGACCGATTCGACGGTCAGTCCGCCCCAGAATTTGAATTTGCCGTCGATCTTGAAAGCTTGCCGGCCGTAGATCGGAATGAGCCGCACGCCTTTTTCCCGCATCCAGTTCAATGAGTCGAAGCTCTTGGTGACGAGAAGCTCGACCAGATCCGGATCGGCACGGTTTTGCGTCACCCGCGCCATGTCGTCGTAGAACTGCTCGGCGGTGTAAGTGCCGAAATCGGTAGTCTCGATTTCCGCCGGCGTCAGATCGGGAACCAGCGTCTTGATATCGTCGATGCCGTTGTAGACGACCCGGATCGAGCCGGCGGTGAAGCGGCTGTTGCCGCCGGACTCGTCCTCCGGCGCGGCCTCGCACATGATGACCTTGGCGCCCTGCTCCTGTGCCGCCAACGCCGCGCAGAACGCCGCATTGCCGGCACCGATAACGATTACGTCCGCAACCTGGTTTGCCATTTCTTCCCTATCCTTATTCCGCCGCCTGCGCGGCGCCACCGTGCGCTTTGGACCAGGCGGCGGGATCTTTCATGAATTTTTCCACTTCCTTGAGCTTGGCCTTGTCGAATTTGCCGCTCTTCTTCGCCACCGCCAAGACATCCCACCAAGTGGCGAGCGCATGCAGCATGACGCCGAGATCGCCGAAGATTTTCTTGCTCTCGGGGAAGATGTCGTAGAAAAAGAACACAAAGACGTGGTCGACTGAGGCGCCGGCGGCGCGCAGCGCCTTGCAGAAATTGACCTTGCTGCGGCCGTCGGTGGTCATGTCCTCGACGAGGAGCACGCGGTCGCCTTCCTTGATATGACCTTCGATCTGGGCGTTGCGTCCAAATCCCTTCGGCTTCTTGCGCACATACTGCATCGGCAGCATCAGCCGATCGGCCATCCACGCGGCGAAGGGAATTCCTGCCGTTTCGCCGCCGGCGACCGCGTCGAACTGCTCGAAGCCGACCTCGCGCATCACCGTGCTGACACCGAAATCGATCAGCGTATTGCGCACGCGCGGAAACGAGATGAGCCGGCGGCAATCGGTATAGACCGGGCTGGCCCAGCCGGACGTGTAAATGAAAGGCTTGTCGGTCATGAACCTGACCGCGTCGACCTCAAGCAGCATCTTGGCGGTGAGTTCGGCAATTGCCGCCTTGTCGGGGAAACCTGTCATCGTTGTCTCATGCCATTATGGTGCGATCGCCGTCCGGCTCGTCCACCCTCAACCCACAACCTTCCACGGGATGGTCTCGCCGCCGCGATAGACGAGGGCGCGCTCGTCGGGCCCCGCGACCTCAACTTCCGCCGGCGCCGTCCAGGACGTCTTCTCCAGCGTGATTGTCTCATCGTTCGGCGGCATGCGGTAATGCTTGGGCCCATTGAGGCAGGCAAACGCCTCGAGCTTGTCGAGAGCGCCTTCTTCGTCGAAGACTTGGGCATAAGTCTCGATCGCCACCGGCGCGTTGAACATTCCCGGCACGCCGTTGGTCGAAACCTTCCTGGCGTAGGGATGTGGCGCGGAGTCGGTGCCGAGAAAATAGCAGGCCTCGCCCGAGGTCGCCGCCTTGCGCAACGCGGCACGGTCGCGCGCGGTCTTTATGACCGGCATCACGTACATATAGGGCTTGAGCCCATGGCCGAACCAGTCGTTACGCGTCAGCATCATGTGATAGGGCGTGATCGTGCCGCCGACTTGCGGCGCGGCGCTTTTGACGAAATCGACACCGTCCTTAGACGACAAGTGTTCGAGGATGAAGCGCAGCTTGGGAAATTGCTTGATCCATTTCGACAGATACCGATCGATAAACACCTTCTCACGATCGAAAATATCGACATCGGGATCGGTGTCCTCGCCATGCATGAGGAATGGCATGTCGATCTTTTCCATGCGCTCCAAGACGCGCATCACCTTGCCATAGTCTGTGACGCCGGCCGCCGAGTTGGTCGTCGCATTGGCGGGATAAAGTTTTACGCCGGCAAAAACGCCATCGCGAAAGCCGCGCTCGACATCCTCGGGATCGGTGTCGTCGGTTAGATAGCAGGTCATCAGCGGCTTGAATTTCGACCCCTGCGGCAGCGCCTCCATCACCCGCTCGCGATAGGCGATGCAATCGGTCGTGGTCCGTACCGGCGGAACAAGGTTCGGCATCAGGATCGCACGCGCGAAATTTTTCGCCGTATACGGCAGCGCGGCTTTGAGCATTTCGCCGTCGCGCACATGCAAGTGCCAGTCGTCGGGCCGGCGGATGGTGATACGCGTGGTCATGGTCTCAATTTGCCCGCTCGGTCCAGGTCGCTGCATAGAGTTGGTCGCTGCATAAAGTCACCATCGATTAAGAGTTCATTGCGGCGCTTGAGATTGCGACGCGAACCCTTAGCCGGTCCGTGGGTCAAGACCTAGATGAACCGGCTGCATCCCGCAATCAAGACTCGTTGTTTAGGCCGCCGCAGTCTTAGCCGCCGCAGTCTTGGCCGCCGCCTCGGCGTCCGGCTGCTTGTAGGCCTTGAGCCGCGGCAGCACCTCGCGGGAAAACAGCGTGAGATTGTCCACCGTCTGCTCATGGGTGAGAAAGCCGGCTTGGCCCATCATCAACAGATTGCCCATGCCGCCGCAATGTTCGCAGAACCCGACGATCTGCTCATAGACCTCGTCGGGTGTACCGCAGAATAAAATGCCGGCGTCGATCAGATCGTCGACCCCGGTGGCGTGAATATTGATGGGCCGGCCGTCCTTGGTGAAGCCGCGCGGCGGCGTTTCGCCGCGAAGCATCCGCGCATTATCTTCCACCGGCACGTAACCCGGCGGGTTGCGGAACGGCACATGAACGATGGCGCTGGTACGCAAATAGCCGGCGATCAGATCGCCGCGCTGGCGCGCTTCGGCCTTGTCGTGAGCAACCGCGACCAGCCCCAGATAGGCGAAGCGGTCGGCGCCGGGGGCGCGACCGAATTTCGCCATATAGCCTTGGCGGTAGGCGTCGTAGAGCTTGCGCGTGCCGAAGCCGGTGCCGAGCGTCGCCATGACATAACCGCGCTCGCCGAGGACGCGCGCCTGGGACGACGAGCCCGTGGTCGACCAGACCGGCGGGTGCGGCTCCTGCCAGACACGCGGCCAGACGTTGACCTGACGATAATGAAAGAACTCGCCTTCCCAATTGAACGTCGCATCGTGCGTGGTCATCGCCTTGATGATGAAATCGTGCGCCTCCCAGAAGCGGTCCATCAGCTCGGTCGGATTGCGGTTGGAGGCGGGAATTTCGTAGGGGATGCCTTTGATGAATCCCATATCGAGGCGGCCGCGCGAAATCACGTCGATGGTGGAAAGCTCTTCGGCGGCGCGCAGCGGATCGGGCCGGTGGCCGATCGGATAACCAAGCACCAGAAGCCGCGACTTTTTGGTGGCGCGCGCCAGCACCGCAAGGCCGATCACGACCGACGACGACATGCAGGTCGCGGTCTGGTGGTGCTCGTTGAGCATGATGTCGAGCCCAAGCTCGTCGCAGAGCTGGTACTCGTCGTAATAGCGGTGGAACAGATCGGCGGCGACGCGCGGATCGCATTTGCGGTTCGGCAGGATCACGCGCAGCGAGCCGGAGTGGTCGTTCCAGGTCGGGAAATAAGCCTGCTCGCTGAACTGGTAGACACGCATGGCGCGTAAGCTCCCTTCACTGCGATAGTCTCATTTGCCGGCCGCGAAGGCCAGCACGCGCTCGGTGAAAACCTTCGGCTGCTCCTGATGCGGAAAGTGTCCGGCGCGGTCGATCGGCTCGAAACGGGCGCCGGGAATCATGGCGCAATAAGCGCGGCCGTAGGCTTCGCTGAGCATGCGGTCGTGGCTGCCCCATAAAACCAAAGTGGGGACGTTGATGCGGTGCAGCCGACTCTTGAGCCGTGGATTGTGGAAATAAGGGTTCCAGGCAAAGCGCGCCGTGGCTTCGCGGGCGCGCGCAACCGCCAGCACTTCGGCATCCGGCAACGCCTTGTAATCGCGCTGTCCGGCCTGCGGATCGGCGTAGACAATGTCCAAATATTCCTTATCGGTGAGCGCAAATATATCGGCGATGTCGCGCGTTTCGCGATCGCCGACCTTGACGCCGACCGCATTGGCCATGACCAGGCGCGATATCCGCGCGGTCGATTTCACCGCGATTTCCGCGGCAATCCAGGCGCCGAGCGAGACACCGACCACGATGGTCGCACGCAGGTCGAGGTGATCGAGCAGATCGAGATAAAAATAGGACAAATCGTCGACGGTCCGCATGCCTGCCGGCAATTCCGAACGGCCAAAACCCGGGTGCGTCGGCGCGATGACATGAGCGCTCAAAGCCAGCGCGCCAATGGCCGCGGCGGCCGGCTCGATGCCGTTCTCGGCATGAAGAAACAACAGCGGCGGACCCGCGCCACGTTCGATCAGATCGATGCGCGTGCCGGCGACGACAAGCGACCCCGCCGCGGTCTCTGCAGCCTGCAATACGTCCTCCCCTGGACTTGTCGTGTTCGATCTATTCTTCTACCACGCAAGCGGACATTTGCCATTGCGCGGAAGGGGGCAAAAATGACGGACGACAACGTCACCATCCACAACGGCATCGCCTACGCCAATCACGACGGCGTCGAGCTCGCCGGTGATCTTTATTTGCCGAAGGGTGCGAAAGCGGTGCCGGCGCTGGTCGCGGTGCACGGCGGCGGCTGGGTCGCCGGCGCGCGCAACGCATTTCAGTATTGGGGCCCCTATCTCGCGGCGCGCGGCACCGCGATGTTCGCTGTCAGCTATCGGCTCGCGACCAAAGGTAAGACGTTTCCGGAAAGCGTGCAGGACGTACTCGCCGGCGTGCAATTCTTGCGCGGCAGGGCCGGCAGCTTCGGTATCGATCCGGCGCGTATCGGGCTCCTCGGCGCTTCTGCCGGCGCGCATCTTGCGGCACTCGCGGCGATGTCCGGCAAGAAATTCGCTGGCGGCTATCCGCAAGATGCTTTCGCTTCGACCGACGCCGGCGTGAAAGCGCTGGTCGGCGTCTACGGCATTTATGACGCCGTGACGATGTGGAGCAATTATCAGCTGCAGGGCGGTCGCGACAATAATTTCCAGAAATTCATGGGCGTCCCGCCCATGGAAGATCGCCAGCTTTATTTCGACGCGTCGCCGATCAGCTACGCGACCTTCGCCAACAATGCCATCGGCGTCCTGCTAGTAACCGGCACCGAAGACGCGCTCGTCGACCGCCGGACGCAGACCGATCCGTTCGAGCTTGCGCTCAAGCAGGCCGGCTTTTTCGTGCGGCCCACGATCGTGCCCGGCGCACCGCATTATTGGATGAACGATCCGATCGATGAGCCGGGCAGCTTCAGCGGGTTTCTGGCGCCCCGGCTGATGAGATTCCTGGCCGAGAGACTTTAAGGCCGTCTCGACTCACTTCTTCTCCAACAGCAGCGTGCCTTCCTTGCGCACAAGCGGCTGGATCGCGCCGGCAAGACGCGCCAGCAGCCACGGCAGGTGGACCTGCAAATCGACGCGGTCCTCCAAAATCTCAAGCGTGCCGCTTGCCGCCTGGCCTAGCGCGCTGACGCGAAATTGCAAATGATTGTCGGTCCAGGTTTCCTCCTGCACGGCGAGCAAATGGCCGTAATTTGCGCGCACTTTGCCCAGGCCCGACTGCAGACGCCGCACTGCCTCCTCCTTGCCGAGGCGATGCGGAATGGAAACGATCAGCGGCTGCGACATGGACGGCTCCGATGCAAACCAGGAACCGCCAATATGGGGATGATCTTGCGCGCGCGCTATTCGGCCGCGGCCCGTTTGGCGAGCGCTGCGTTGACCGCCGGCATCACCTTCTCGGCCATTAGTTCCATGGATCGCTTCGACAGAGCCGGGTCCGCCCAATCCACTCCGCAATAGAGCAGCGTGCCGAAGTCGCCGGCCTTCTCACGCAGCGCCAAAATGCCGTCGATCACCCGGTCGACGCTGCCGCGAATGACCAGATTGTCGAAAATGTAATCGAGCGTGACTTCGTCATCGGTCATGTCCGGTCGTGACTTGAAGCCGCCGAGCCGTTTTCCCTTTTTCAGCTTGGACGTGAGCTGGCTCATGTAAAAGCGGTAGGGGCTGTTCGCATTGTCACCGCCATAGGTGCGCGCAACAGCATCGTCGTCAGCGACAAAGATCGTGCGGGCGACACGCCAATTCGCGCGATCCGCCTTATGACCGCCTTCGGCGCAGCCTTGGGCATAATTGTTCCACTGGCCACGCAAATGTTCGGCGTGCAAAAAATGCGACGAGATCGGCCACCAGCCGCGGCGGCCAAGCGCCACGAGGCCTTTCGAGTTCGGATCGCTCGAGGTGCCGAGAATGGGCGGGTGCGGCTTCTGATAGGGTTTGACGACCCCGCCGATGCCGATCTCCGGCCATACCGTTTTGACCGTGGACACGGTCCAGTATTTTCCGCGCAGATCATACGGCGGCTCACCCGCCCACAGCGCCAGAATATGATCGATGGCTTCGGCGAACATCGCGCCGCGATCTGCCGAGAGCAATCCGAGCGCTTCAGCGTCCGAAGGCAAAATCCCGGCGCCGATGCCGAACAGAAAGCGCCCTTGCAAGAGATTGTCCACGAGCGCCGCCTGGGTCGCGACCAAGAGCGGATGGCTGAACGGGAGATTGGCGACCGCGGTGCCGAGCTTGATCGACGAGGTGCAGCCGGCGAGCGAAGCGCAGAATGTCAGGCTGTTAGGAATGTTTTCGGCAAGATCGGTCAGATGCTCGCCGCAATACCCTTCGCTGTAGCCGAGCCGGTCGGCAAGAATAAAAGCCTCGCGGTCTTCGCGCAGTGTTTCGGCATAACTTCGCGCCGGCGGATGGACCGGCATGATGAAAAACCCGAGATTCATGCGGTCTCCTTCGACAGCACCGTTAAGGTTACGTGATCGGCCGAAAGGTCAACTCGCTGTCGGGGACGTTTTCGTCATACCGAACGCGAAAACCTGCGGCACGACCGGCGTTTACCGGTTCATTGTTAATTCGCAAGGCGATTCATTTACCATGCAGTTTTTGTTATAGAGCCATGCATAGAGCAATCATTGATCGAGGCAGCCAATGTTGAAGCAATTGCATCGCTTCTTGAAAGACGAGTCCGGCGCGGCGGCGATCGAATACGGCCTCCTCACCTCCGGCATTTCCTTGGCCATCATTCCCACCATCAAGGACGTCGGCAACCGGCTGGTCGACATCTTCACGACCCTGCAAAACGCGCTCGGATAGAACTTAATCGCCTTCCATCACCGGCAGAACCAGTGCCGACGGATGCGCCGTCGAGTGATGAATCGTGTCAGTGCCGATTTTGCTCGGCACGTAGTAATGCGTCCACAGCACGTCGGTGACGACCGAGTCGCCGTTAACGATCTCCAGCCGCATGCGATTACCTTTTTTGAAGCGGTGCGCCATCGGCTCGACGCTGATATCGAAGCGGTAAATCTTTCCCGGCTCGACCGGCTGCGGGTCGGTGTGACTGTGATAGGGTTCCATCTCCGTCGATTTATGCGGATCGAGCGCGCGATGCGAGGCGCGCAGCCAACCCTTGGTGATCCAGTATGAGGCCGGATTGAGCGTCTTGCCGCGATCCTCGGCCGCCTGCGGCATCTGTTCCGAAAGCTTGACGAAGAAATCCATGTCGTTGCGCGTCGACGAGGCATAGAGCGTCAGCTTGACCGGTCCGGCGATTTCGAGATCGCGCTCCAGCGGCGCCGTCGTGAATGTAAGCACGCGGCGCGCCGGATCGGGCGTATTGTTGGGGCCGAAACCGACGACGCCCATCATCCAGCCGGGATTGGGATAGGCATACGAGGTCTTGTCCCCACCGCTTGCCGCCTCGCGACTGAGCGTGCCGTCATTGAGCGAGGTGACGCTGCCGGATTTTTGCCCGCTCAGATGCCAGGTCACATAGCGCACGCCGGGCGGCGGCCAAGTCTCGCAGGCGCGCACCGCCTCGGCGCCGCGCACGAAATATTCGACCGTAGGGCGATCGGCGTATTCGGTCTTTTGTCCCTTGAGATAATGATCGTAGAACGGCAGCAGCATTTTTTCGTGCAGCTCGCGGCTATTGAACTCGCGGTTGGCGACGAAGGCGTTGACCGGCCCGATCATCTTCAGCTTTTTCGGCCCCTTAGCCCGGCGGAAGCCGTCGATATTGCCGCGGGTGTGCAGATCGACCTTGCCCCAGACGCCGACCGAATAGAGCGGCACTTCGATTTCATCCAGGCGCTCGGCGGCGCAGCGTTCGCGCCAGAATTCGTCGTAGGCCGGGTGCTCCTGGACGCGTAAATTCAAATCATAGGGTTGCTCGCGTGGATATTCGCCGTTGGCCGGATAGCGATTGATGATGCGATTTTGATTCCACCAATAAGAGCCGAAGAAATCTCCCAGCATGCCGCCCTGATAGACGCTGGCGCGATACGGATCGTTCAGTCCGTCGAAGGCGCAGATACAGGCCAGCGACGGTGGCTTTTGGATCGCCATCCACCATTGCGACATGCAGAAATAGGACTGGCCGATACCGCCGACCTTGCCATTCGACCATTCTTGCCGGCCGAGCCATTCGACCACGTCATACAGATCCTGCTGCTCATAGCGATCAAGCAGGCGAAATTCGCCGCCCGATTTGCCGCTGCCGCGAACATCCATGTGGGCGTAGACATACCCGCGCTCGACATAGAGCTCGATCGGACCGGTTTCGCGCCAGAGAAACTGCGGCCCGGCCGGCAACGAATTGTTGTCGTATCGGTATGGCGAGGGTGCCAGCACGACGGGAAAGCGTGCGGCCCCGTCCGGCATATAGAGTGCGACCGCAATTTCGACTCCGTCGTGCACCCGGATTTTCACTTCGCGCGATGGTAGCAGCACGGCATCCGTCATTGCGATTTTTCCCAATTATGACCGCGGCTTAGAAAATACCTCTTGTGCGAGCAACGCGCAATCGACGGCATCTCTTGGTTGCGTGACTCTCGCTGTGCAAAATTGTACTGCACGGTTGCGTGGATTGCGCTCCGGATTATTATGGCGTCTGGAATTTCTAGGGTGCCTCATGTCGGGGATCGCGTACGCGTATTTCATGGGTGGCTTGGCGGCTCTGTTCGTCATCGTCAAGCTGACAACCTTCGATGCCGGCGATTGGGTTTCTCGCGGCCTCAAGCGCGGCGATCTTTACTCGCTCATTGAAGTCGCCGCCGGAACACGTCCGGACGGCCTCACTCCCGACCAGGCGCGCCGCCTGGAAGCGCGCGGCATGGTCCGTCCCTATGGCAACGGCCGATTCCGCGCCACGCTCAAGGGCCGCTTGGCGCTGCGCATCCGCCAAACGGTGCGGCGGACGGCGTAAGCCAACCCGTAGTCGCGGTGCACCTCCATCCTCCGCAAGCCAGTGTGCGGAGCGAAAATAAAATCTCGTCCTCGCTATGGGGCTCTGTTTCGGCGAGACGGGGCTAGTCAGAGGACGTCGCTGCGCCCTCCTTCTGCATCCGGCTGTGGCGAATGCCGTAAAAGAAATAGACACCGATGCCGATGACGAACCAGGCGCCGAGCCGCAGCCAAGTGTCGAGCGGCAACCCGCACATCAGGAACACCGCCGACGCCGCACCGAGCGGCGCCACGATAAAGACCGCAGGCGTCGTGAACGGGCGCTCCAGGCGCGGCTGCTTGATGCGCAAGACCAGCACGCCGAGACAGACGATGGCGAAAGCGAACAGCGTGCCGATGGAAACGAGCTCACCGACCAGCCCGATCGGCAGGAGCCCTGAGAGAACGGTGACGATGCTGCCATTGAAGATGGTCGTGACGTAGGGAGTGCGAAAGCGCCGGTGCACCCTCGCCGCGATCGGCGGCATCAAGCCGTCATGAGCCATCGAATAGAGAATCCGCGGCTGGCCCAGCATGCCGACTAGAATGACCGAGGTGAGGCCGAGAATGATGCCGATCTTAATGATGGGCGACAGCCAAGTGAGCCCGATGGCGTCGATACCGATTGCGATCGGGTCGGCGACATCGAGCTTGTCATAGCCGACGATGCCGGTGAGCACGAAGCCGACCACGAGGTAGAGAACGGTGCAGATCGCGAGCGAGCCCAGAATGCCGATCGGCATGTCGCGCTGCGGATTATTGGCCTCCTGGGCCGCGGTCGAGACCGCATCAAAACCGAGATAGGCGAAGAACACCACCGCGGCGCCGCGCACGACACCGCTCCAGCCGAACTCGCCCGGCCCGAGATTGGGCGGAATGAAATCGCCGGCGGGGTTGTGCGGAGTGACCCAATGCGCCGTCGTGACGAACGGCGCGGCCGCGGCGATGAACAGCACGATGATCACGAGCTTGATGGCGACAATGACGTTGTTGACCCGCGACGATTCATAGACGCCGACGACCAGCAATACGGTCAGCCCGGCAACTACAGCCATGGCCGGTACATTGATGACGGCGCCGGTAAGGTGCCAGGCGTGGCGCGCAGCGTCGTAGGCGAGCGGCGAGCCCGCGAATCCCGCGGGGACGACAATGCCGAAGTCCTTGAGGAAACTCACGACATAGCCGGACCAACCGATCGCCACCGTGGTGGTGCCCAGCGCATATTCCAGCACCAGATCCCAGCCGATGATCCAGGCGACGATCTCGCCGAGCGTCGAATAGGCGTAAGTATAGGCGCTGCCGGCGACCGGCACGGTCGAGGCCATCTCGGCATAACAGAGCCCGGCACAGCCGCAGACGATGGCGCCGAGCATAAAGGACAACGTGATGGCTGGCCCCGCATTGGCCGCCGCTGCATGGCCGGTGAGAACAAAAATGCCGGCACCAATAATGACACCGATGCCGAGCGCCACGAGCGCGGTCGCGGACAGGCTTCTTTTGAGCGGCACCCCCTCGTGCCGGCTTAACGCCTGGATTTCTGAATCGCTTACATCCGCCTGCAATGCAGCAATCGATTTGCGGACAAAAATTTTCGCCATAACCAGAGGTAACGAGCGAACAGGGTTAGGGTTTCAGCGCCGAATTTTTCTCTTTCACAGCCACGGCATCAGCGAGGCGTGAATGACGTCGGGCACTCCCTCGCCGCCGACCGAACGGATGGCGCGATCGACATCGTTCAATCCGAAACGGTGCGTGGTGACGAGTTCGAGCGGAAAGCGTCTCGACGCAAGCTGCGCCAAGGCCAGTTCGCAAGCCTTGTAACTGTGGCCGCGCGCGCTTTTCATGGTGATGAACTTCACAGTGAACTTCTCCAGCGGGAAATTCGGGAACTGTGCCATTTCGCCCTGGGCGACGATGACGCCGCCCTTTCTTTTGAGCGCCTCGATGCCGAGCAGCATCGGGATGGTGCCGGCGCCGGCGGTGCAGTCGAGCGAAACGTCGACCCCCTTGCCGCCGGTGATTTCCATGATACGCGCCAGCGGGTCCTCCTTCTGCACGTCGATGACATGATCGGCGCCAAGTTTTTTCGCGACATCCATGCGCGCTCGGTCCTTGGACGTACCGGTGACGATGATCAGAGCGGCGCCGGCCTGCTTGCAAATCACGGTCTGCGACAGGCCCTGCTGGCCAGGGCCCTGGATCAGCACCGTCGAATTGTAACCGACGCCGCCGTCGAACAGCGACCACTCGACGCCGTTGGCCATCGGCGTCACCAGGCCGACAAGCTCCGCCGACACGCCTTTCGGCACGGCATGCACCACGGCGTTCCACGGCAGATAGACATATTGAGCGAAGCCGCCCCACAAATGCGGCGCCTTCTCCGCCGAGGTATAGCCGTAGCGGATGGCGTCGGGATTGGTGCGCCAATTGGTGTTCTCGCAATGCCGATATTGGCCGGCATGGCACCATTCGCATTTGCCGCAAGATACATAATGCTCGACGAAGACGAGATCGCCCTCTTTAAACCCTTTGCGTCGCACGAACTCGCGCCCCGCCTTGGCGATGACGCCGATATTTTCGTGGCCCATGATGACGGGTGCGCTCGACGGCGGATGCTTGTAGAGCTTAACATCGGTGCCGCAGATGCCGCCGACTTCCATTTTCATCAGCGCCGCGTCCTCCGCAATGTCCGGCATCGGATAGTCGCGGATTTCAGTCTTGCTCGGCCCGGTGCGCACCGCCGCCAGAACTTTTTCGGCCACGTTCACCTCCTCCCTGCGTCGTGGCCGCACTTGTTGCGGCCTTCCAAATCCTTGTCGATTGAGGTGTATAAAGACGTGAGTGGCCGGGACAAGCCCGGCCATGAGGGCAATCGCTGCCATGCTTGGCTTGACCAGGAAAAGCCCCGGCGAGAGCGTCGCGACCGACCGCGTACGCGATTGGACCCGGGCACGTTTCGCGCTCGGCGCCGATGAAACCGTAATGGTCTCGGAAATCGCCTGCGCGATGCCGGGCTGCCCACCGGTCGAGACCCACGCGGTGTTCTGGACACGAGCCGGACGACATCATTTCAAAATCTTCAAGCCGCTCGGCGAAGTGGTCGCAGACGATTTGCCACCGGCGTTTCTCAAGAATGCACTCGTGTGGACCGGAGATCTCGCCTGCGGGTGCTGCTGAAGAGACGTGGTTCCACTCGCCGGGCGTTCGCATTCGAGCGGAAGCCGCTGGCCTAGCGCGCGCTGCGGCAAATATTCGTCACGTCTTACGCGGGGGCGGAAACCAGCCCCGCCCGCTTGAGCGCCGCCTGCTGCCGCTTGCCGACGCGATCGAGCGAGAATTTCTCGATCGCTTCGTTGAACAATTTGTAGAAATTCAGTTCCGCCCGCAGATGCAGGAAGACCGCGCCGAGCCCGATCGCGGCGCGGTCCATGAAGACGAATTCGCGCGGCACCTTGACCGGACCCTTGGCTTTAAGCGCCTGATGCACCCGGAACGCCTCGCGGCGGCCGTATTCGCCGGGCGCCACGCCATCCGCAACAGTGCGCACGCGGTCGTCCAAGAGCGGCGCATAGATGAAACGCGCCCAGATATTGAGCGTGGCGATAACGTCGCGCGACAGATTGCGAAAGCCCCAGGTCTCGTAAGCGTTGACGATCAGCTCGTCTTTGTCGTGCAGCAGTCCATGATAGAGATCGACCACACCGCCGACGAATTTCGGCGCGAAGATGCGGATGCAGCCGTAGTCGAGCAAATTGATGCCGCCCGCTTCGCCCTTATGCGCAAAGACCGAGTAATTGCCGAGATGCGGATCGCCATGAATGACGCCGAGCCGGCTGAACGGAAACCACCAGGCGGTGAACATCGCGGTCGCAAGGCGATTGCGCGCCACAAGCGGATCGTCGACGTGCGCGAGCATTTTAGTGCCGTCCAGCCAATCGAGCGTCAGCAGCCGCCCGGTGGACAGTTCTGGCCACGCGCGCGGCACCCGCACGCTGTCGACGCCATCGAGCATTTCGCGGTACAGCGCCACATGCTTCGCCTCGCGGCGGTAATCGAGCTCTTCGCGCACGCGCGCGCCGATCTCCTTGCCGATCTCCGAGGTATCGATCGCGGAATCGAAGCGGCGACGGATCGCCAACAACCATTCCAGCTGCCGCAGGTCGGCTTCGACGGCCGACTGCATGTCGGGATATTGCAGCTTGCAGGCGAGCGGCGCGCCGTCGAGCGACCAAGCGCGGTGCACCTGGCCAAGCGAAGCCGCGGCCGTCGGACGATGCTCGAAGCTTTTGAATTTCTTCTCCCAGTCGGCGCCGAGCTCAACCATCATGCGCCGCTTGACGAAGGCCCAGCCCATCGGCGGCGCCTCGCTTTGCAGCTTCTGCAATTCGGTGGCGTATTCCGGCGGCAGCAGGTCGGGAATGGTCGCCATCAATTGCGCGACCTTCATTAGCGGCCCTTTAAGCCGGCCGAGCGCCGACCCCAGCGCTGCCGCTTCGGACGCCCGGTTCGCCGCACCGCCAAACACGCGCCGTCCCGCATAGCGCGCCGCCACCCCGCCGACATTGGCAGAGACGCGCGCATAGCGGGCGGCACGGGCGGAGAAGCGGTTCTTTTCGCGGTCGGATGCTTTGCGGTCTGCCATTATGTTTTAGGCCAGTTGTCGCGGATCCAGCGGGCAAGACTCTCTTCGCTCACTTCGCCTGCGGCGAGTGACAATATCATTGCGGCTGCGTCGGCCTCAGGAACAATGAAATCCACGCCGTTTATTCCCAAAAAGGTATATAAGGCGAGCAGTGAAGTCCGTTTGTTGCCGTCCACGAATGGATGGTTCCGTGCAATGCCGTACGCATAAGCGGCCGCCAATTCGGGGAGCTCGGCGTCCTCGTAATTCGGCTTATTTACCGGGCGATTAAGCGCCGATTCAAGCATCCCCGCATCGCGAACACCGCCCGAACCTCCATGCATAACCAATTGCTCGTCATGGATGGCGAGTACGATTGGCCGCGAGAGCCAGTCAATTTCTTTCGTCACTTCGCAAGTTCTGCGAGGGCGTTGCGATAAATTTTCATTCCGCGACGGGCGGTATTCATCGCCTCCTCGAATTTTGGATCGTAGGGATTAAGCCTAATTCCGCCCTCAGGTGTGACCGTGGCGTAGAACGTATCGCCCGTCGCAATATTGAGACGGGCCATCATTTCCTTTGGCAGGATAAACCCGGTTGAGTTGCCGATTTTTTTCAGGGTTACCGAGCCCACATGTTGAGGATCAGCAGAGATCTTTTTGTGCGCAGTCATAACTCGCTCCGTTGTACCAATTGTATAACATAGTTATACGGACGGTACAACCTGATCTCTGCGCTTCAGCTCAGGCTTTCTAACTCCTCGATCAGCCGCTCGATGACGCCCAGTCCGCCCTGCCAGAAGCCGGGATCGCGGGCATCGAGGCCGAACGGAGCCAATAGCTCGGAATAGTGCTTGGTGCCGCCGGCCGCCAGCATCGCCAGATAGCGTTCGGCGAAACCGTCCGCCGCGTGCTCGTAGACTGCATAGAGCGAATTCACCAGGCAATCGCCGAATGCATAGGCATAGACGTAGAACGGTGAATGAATGAAATGCGGGACGTAAGCCCAGAAGTTCTCGTAGCCGGGCTTTAATTCGATCGCCGGCCCCAGGCTCTCGCGCTGCACTTCGAGCCATAACTCGCCGATGCGCACGGCGGTGAGCTCGCCGTTCTTACGCTCGGTGTGCACGGCGCGCTCGAAGCTGTAGAAGGCGATTTGCCGCACCACCGTATTGATCATGTCCTCGACCTTGGCGGCGAGCATCGCCTTGCGCTCCTTGCCGCCGCGCGTGTTGGCCAAAAGCTTGCGGAACGTGAGCATCTCGCCGAACACGCTCGCGGTCTCGGCGAGCGTCAGCGGTGTCGGTGCCATCAGGGCGCCGTTCGGTGCGGCCAGCACCTGATGCACGCCGTGGCCGAGTTCGTGCGCCAACGTCATCACGTCGCGCGGCTTGCCCTGGTAATTGAGCAACACATAAGGATGCGCCGATGGCGTGGTCGGGTGCGCAAACGCGCCCGGGGCCTTGCCCGGTCGCACCGGCGCGTCGATCCAACGCTCGGCGAAGAAGCGCTGGGCGATCGCCGCCATCTTCGGCGAGAAGGCGCCATAGGCGGTGAGCACGGTGTCCATCGCCTCGCTCCAGCTCACGCTGCGCTGGGCGACCATCGGCAGCGGCGCATTGCGGTCCCAATACGGCAGACGCTTCTTGCCGAACCATTTGGCCTTGAGTGCATAATAGCGATGCGACAGCCGTGGATAGGCGGCGCGCACGGCGGCGACCAACGCGTCAACCACTTCGCGCTCGACGCGATTGTCGAGATGGCGCGCGTCGGCGATGTCGGCAAAGCCGCGCCAGCGGTCCGAGATTTCCTTGTCCTTGGCGAGCGTGTTGGTGATCAGCGCAAAGCCGTCGGCGTTTTCCGCAAAAGTCTGCGCCAGCGCCTGTGCTGCTGCCTTGCGCTTTTCGCCGGCGCGGTCCTGCATCAGATTGAGCACGGGCTCGATGGCGAGCGACTTGCCCGCGATCTTGAAGCGCAGTCTGGCGATGGTGGCATCGAAATGCCGGTTCCAGGCAGAGTAGGTGGTGATAGATTTTTCGTGAAACAGCTGCTCGACGCGATCCTCGAGCTGATAGGGCTTATAGCGGCGGACGTCCTCGAGCCACGGCCGGTAGTGGCCGAGCGCCGGATCGGCCATGGCCGCCGCGAGCACCTCATCGTCGATGCGGTTGAGCTCAAGCGTGAAGAAAAGCAGATGCGTGGATGCCGCCGTCATCCGCTCGGCGATGTCGCCGTAGAATTTGGCCCGCGCGGGATCGAGCGTGTTGCCGGCATGAAGGAGCCCAGCATAGGAGCCGAGCCGGCCCATCAGGTCATCGATCGCCTCGTAACGCCGCACGGCTTCCGCCAGCGCGGCGCCCCCACCGGCGGCAAGGGCGGCGAGCTTACCCTTAAACGCCGTCTCGAAGTCGGCACATTCGGCGTCAACGCGGTCGAGATCGCGCTTGATGGCGGGATCGTCGAGGCTGGAATAAAGATCACCGAGATTCCATTCCGGCAACGCGCCGGGTCCCGTCTTGAAACCTGTCTTGGCACTCTTGTGGAGCCGCCCCGCCGTCTTGCGGAGGCGCGTCTTGTTCGCATTTTTGGGCATGATTTGACCTGATCTCACCGCCGTTCATGTGGCGCAGCGGCAACGCCGCCGCAAGGCCGCGCTGCCGCAATTCAAAGCCGGTAACCGCGGCGTTATTTCGGCCACGCCGGCGGATCGCTCCCGAGCGGTACGCTTGGCCGCAGCCAGCGCGGCGGCGTCTGCGACATGACTGCTGCATGACGCACCGCGGTGAGCCGGCCGAAGCCGCTTGGCGACTCTTCCAGACACTCGCGCACGTCATCGAATTTCGGGTCGGCACAGTCCATGCCGTCGATGCGGCCGAGCCGGCGTAGCCAAGCGCCGGTTTGCGCGAGCGAGACCCGCACCTGCCATGAGCCGCCCTCCTCCGCCTGACGCTGGAGCGCCGTCATTACTGCGAAGGCGAGAAGATAGCCGGTGGCGTGATCGAGCGCTTGCGCCGGCAGCTCTTTCGGTCTCGGCGAACCAAAGGCTTCCGCCTCGGCAATGTTGAAGCCGCTCGCGGTCTGCACCAGCGAATCAAAACCGCGGCGGTTGGCCCACGGGCCTGCGTGCCCATAGGCGCACAGCGAAGCATAGACGATGCCGGGACGCAGGCGAGCGACCTCTTGCGGAGAAAAACCGTGCGCGGCGATGGCGCCGGGCCGATAGCCCTGCACGAACACGTCGGCCTGCGGCACCAGCGCCGCCAGAGCGGCGCGCCCTTGCCCCTCGCGCAGATCGATCGACGCCGACAGTTTGCCCCGGCCGGTATCGATCACCAAGGGCAGCATCGACGCCAAATGCCGCGCGGTGACCAACAAAACGTCGGCGCCGTGCGCGGCAAGCGTGCGGCCGCACACCGGGCCGGCGATGATGCGGGTGAGATCGAGCACTCTGATGCCCGACAGCGGGCGCTCGGCGGCGGCAAGCGCCCGTGGCGGCGCGTCGCCGATTTTTTCGATCGAGAACAGCGGCAGCGCCGCCACCGCGCGGCCTTGCGGATGCTGGTCCCATTCGGCGAAGGAGCGGCAGGCGGTGACGACGAGGCCAGCCTCGGCAGCGGCGGTTTCCAGCGCTTCGGCTTGCCAGTTTTCAAGCGCGCGCGCCACCGCCGTCTTGTCGTGCGGCACACCCAGCAGTTTAAGCAAGCCCGCACAATGATGCGGCAGATTGGTGTGCAGCCGCACGAAGCGACCGTCGCCGCAGCGATACAGTCCGGCAAGGTCGTCGTGATATCCGTCCGGCCGTTTGCCGTTGACGCGCAGATAGCGCTCGCTGCGAAATTCGATTGCTGCATGGCGCATGGCGATGCCGACGCTCTGGCGGCGGCCGGTCCGCAGCCGCCACAGTTCGGCAGCGGCGAGCGCCGCCGCGCCGATTGTCACCTGCGCCGCGGCGCCGACCGCAAACGACGACGGCAGCACTGGCTCGGCGCCGGTAAATTCCATTTGGCCGAGCGCCGAAGCATCCTGACCGGCATCGCGCCAGAGCGTAGTGAGCAATGTGTTCGGATCGGGAGCGGACATTCTTTTGAGCCGCGCAATGAGCGCGCAAAACCGGCGCAACCGTGGCCGGCATTCAACGGCGTCGGCCGATGTGAATCAAGGCCGCGGGGCACGAAAGCTGTCGCCTCGGGTGTGATTTCCCGGATTGTCGCAAACTCCGCGTGCGTTACGATCCCGGGTCTGCGGCGCACACTTCGTGCTGCGCTGAGCCTGGGAAAAGTTCACCGTTCCCCTCCCCCGCTATTGCGAGGCGGATGCGTGTTCGACTTAACACCCCCTTAAGCCTCCTGCCGCAAAGTGACCCGAAACGGGACAGCGTCACGCCCTCCCGCCGCCGGGGAACGCATGGCCATACTTATTGTCGACGACGACCCAGTGCAGTGCCGGCTGCTTGAGGCTACGCTGCACAAGTTCGAATACGAGACGATCGTGCGCGATGCCGGCGACGCGGCGCTGGCTTTACTCACCGGCTCCGAGGGCGCGGCGATCGATTGCGTCATTCTCGACCTCGTCATGCCGAACCTCGACGGCATGGGCGTGCTGGCCAAATTGCGCCAGGCCGGGATCAAAGTGCCGGTGATCGTGCAGACCGCGCATGGCGGCATCGACAATGTGGTGTCGGCGATGCGCGCCGGCGCCGTCGATTTCGTGGTCAAGCCGGTCGGCGCCGAGCGTTTGGCGGTGAGCCTGCGCAACGCGCTCAACGCCAGCGCGCTCGAAGGCGAGCTGGCACGGATGAAGAAAAGCCAGGCCGGCACGCTCGGCTTTGCCGACATCATCACCAAGAGCGCCAACATGCACGCGGTCATCCGCATCGCGGAGAAGGCCGCGGCCTCGGCCATTCCGGTGTTGATCTCAGGCGAATCCGGCGTCGGCAAGGAGCTGATCGCGCGCGCCATTCATGGCTCCTCGGAACGGCGGACCAAGCCGTTCATCGCGGTGAATTGCGGCGCCATGCCGGAAAATCTGGTCGAGTCGATTTTGTTCGGCCACGAGAAAGGCTCGTTCACCGGCGCGACCGAACGGCATGTCGGTAAATTCGTCGAGGCGTCCGGCGGCACGCTGTTTCTGGACGAGGTCGGCGAATTGCCGGCGGCGGCGCAGGTGAAGCTCCTGCGCGCCGTCCAGGAAGGCGAGGTCGAGCCGGTCGGCGCGCGCAAACCGGTGAAGGTCGACGTGCGGCTGATCTCGGCCACCAATCGCGATTTGATCGCCGACGTTAAAGCAGGGCGCTTTCGCGAAGACTTGTTCTATCGCCTGCACGTATTTCCGATCGCGGTGCCGCCGTTGCGCGAGCGCACAGCCGACATTCCGGCGCTGGCGCGGCATTTTCTGGCACGCTTTGCCGCCGAGGAAGGCAAGCGTATCCGCTTGCTGACACCGGAGGCATTGCGCATGCTGGCGGGCCATCAGTGGCCCGGCAATATCCGGCAATTGGAAAACGCCGTATTCCGCGCCGTGGTGCTGGCCGACGGCGACGCCGTGGGTATCGATGAATTCCCGCAAGTGACGGCCCATCTCGACGCGCTCGACCGCAGTTCTCTAGCCGCGGTCGAGCCGGACGCGCAATCGAGCGAGGCGCCACCGGTCGCGCCGGCAGACGAATTCGAGCCCGTCACATTCTCGATGCCGCTGGCGGCGTCGCCGAGTGGCGTGCTGGCGCCGTTGCCCGTCGAGGCGTTGCCGGTGTTCAATGCTGCAGGCGAAATAAGGCCGCTCGACGAGATCGAGGCCGACGTTATCAAATATGCCATTACCCATTATGGGGGACAGATGTCGGAAGTGGCGCGGCGCCTGCAAATCGGACGCTCGACGCTGTACCGCAAACTCGAAGCACTCGGCCTAAATAATGAGCGCGGCGAAGGAACCGGCGAGGCCGTTGCGGCAGAGCGACAGCCGTAGGAATTCGAGTGAACTATCCCCACTCATCACAGGACAAAGTTGTACGGCTCACGTAAGGTGCCGCCGCTGCGGGCCAAGTTTTCGCGGCTCATGCCACAATTGGGGGCGCTTCATCCCAATGCGTATGCGTTTTCCGGCCCGCGCGGCCGCGAAGGAGAATAAGTAATGCCCGGGATCCGTGCCGATCGGTTGTTGGCCTCGACCGCCGTCGTCCTGCTCTTGACTGCCTCCGCGGCCTTGGCCGATCCGGCAAGCTCTGTCGGCGACAAGCCCATCAGCGCAGCACCTGTCAGCGCAGCGCCCGTCAACGCCGCTCCGGCGATTGCGGCACCGGCCTCGACCCAAGCGACGCCGGCATCGCCACCGCCAGCCGCGTCCTCGAGCTCAGACGATTCCGCCAGCAAAAACAGTAACGCCACGCCGGCGGTTCCCGCAGCCGCGGACACCGCTGCCGCTCCCACCCCTACAAGTCCCGCCGCAAGCCAGGCGAACCCGGCGGCCGCTTCCGAGACCGCCGCGGCACCGCCTCCCCCGCCGCCAGGCCCCGATGCCGCCATTGCCGACGCGTTGCACGGGCTCAGCACCGGTAAATTCGACCATCTGATCTCCAACAAGAAAGACCGGGAAGAGATCGACGCGTTCTATTCCGGCCGCAATTACAAGCCGCTGTGGATCACTGACGGCAAAGCCAATGCGGGCGCGACGGCGGCGATGACCTATCTCAGTCACGTCGACGTCGATGGACTGTTCCCCTCCGACTACCCGGTGCCGAAGTTCGACGCACTGTCGACGCCCGCCGATTTCGCCGATGCCGAGATGGAACTCACGGCCACGGTCATCACCTATGCGCATCACGCCAGCATCGGCCGCGTCGCCTTCTCGCGCGTGTCGGCGGACATCGAATACGACCGCCCGGCGCCGCCGGCCGCCGACGTGCTGGCCACGATCGCCGGCGCCACGGATGTCGCGACGGCGCTCGATTCTTATGAGCCGAAGACCCCCGGCTATCTGGCGCTCAAGGCAAAGCTCGCGGAAATCCGCGCCGGCGAGACCGCCAAAGGCGAGTCGCGGCTCGCCGGCGGACCGGTGCTCAAGATCGGCATGCAGGACGATCGCGTCCCCGATCTGCGCGAGCGGCTTCACGTCCTTGGCGACGGCGGCACCACTTACGACAAGGCGCTCGCCGAAGCCGTAAGGAAATTCCAGAAAGAGCATCAGCTGCCGGTGACCGGCACGCTGACCTCAGCGACCGTCGAAGCGATCAACGGTCCCAAGCCAGATCACGTCGAGGACACCATCATCGCCAATATGGAACGCTGGCGCTGGGCCCCCCATCAGTTCCCCGACACCTACGTCATCGTCAATTTGCCGGACTACACGCTGCGCGTCATGCATGACGGCAATGAGGTGTGGAAGACCAAGATCGTGATCGGCAAGCCGGACACGCCGACCCCGCTGATGACCGCGGAAATGAAGTTCATCACGATCAACCCGACCTGGAACGTGCCGCCCTCGATCATCAATCACGAATACCTGCCGGCGCTGGCGCAGGATCCCACCGTGCTTGACCGGATGGGGCTGAAGATGGCGCGCAATCCCGACGGCAGCGTCCACATTTGGCAACCGCCGGGCGACGCCAACGCACTCGGCCGCATCCGCTTCAATTTCCCGAACAAGTTCCTGGTCTATCAGCACGACACGCCCGACAAGTATTTGTTCGCCTACGCCAAACGCGCCTATAGCCACGGCTGCATGCGAGTCCTGGACCCAGCGCATTATGCCGAAGTCCTGCTGTCGCTGGTGCGGCCCGACGACGGCTACACCGAGGAGCGCATCAAGAAGATGTTCGGTCCGAGCGAAATCAATATCCCTTTCCCGACCTTTGTGCCGGTCAACCTGACCTATCAGACGGCGTTCGTTGACGGCGACGGCAAGCTCGAATTCCGCGACGATATTTATGGCCGGGACAAGGAGCTGATCGCCATCCTCAAGGGTGACCGCAAGGACGCCGACATCCCGGTCGAGCACAAAGAGGACATCAGCCACCGCGAAGTGCTGGCCATGCCGGACCAGCCGTCTCTGTTCAGCCACGGCGGCCTGTTCGGCGGCGCGAGCGATTACCCGAACGGCCGCTCCGCCTCCTCCGGCAGCGCCGACAATTTCTTCACCCGGCTGTTCGGCGGTTTCAATGCCGCGCCGCCCCCGCCGCCACCTGCGGCGAAGCGCCATGCCGCCGCACACATCAAAAAGGTGAGCCGGGCCAAGGAAAACAGGGAAACCGTCGAGCGCTAACGCCCTCGGCGGCAGGTCTCGGCGGTAGGTCTCGTCGGCAGGTCTCGTCGACAGGTCTTAACCACTTTTCCCCGGTCGGGGCCGCCGAACACGCGGTCGTCGCGCATTGGCCACATTTTGCCACACTGCAACGTTAGCCCTATCCCGGTCGGGGGTGGGGTGGCGGTACGTTCTCGTTAACCCTTCCCAAATTTAACAGTGCGTTAGCGTTCCCGGGCGCGGCCGGACGGCCGTGGCGGATGACGCCTTCAACGCGTCAAAAACGAGACTGCCAGTGCACGTTGTCAAAGCGCGCCTGACTGCGGGTCGATCGTTTGCCGCACGTATCGGCTATGCGTGCGGTCTTGCCTTTCTGCTTTTCCTCATCGGTTCGCGCGGGCTGCAGAACGCCGTCGCCGAAGGCGACACGCGCACCATCACCATGCACCACGTGCATACCGGTGAGGACATCACCATCACCTACAAGCGCGATGGCCGCTACGACGAGGCCGCGCTGAAGAAGCTCGACTGGTTCCTGCGCGACTGGCGGCGCAGCGAAGCGACCAGCATGGATCCACGGCTGATCGATCTTGTCTGGGAGGTGCAGCGCGAAACCGGTTCCACTACGCCGATTCAGGTCGTCTGCGGTTACCGTTCGCCGCAGACCAACGCCATGCTGCGGCGGCGGAGCGAAGGCGTAGCGCGCTTTTCCCAGCATATGCTCGGCCGCGCCATGGATTTTTATATCGCCGGCATCTCGCTGGAAAAGGTGCGCGAAATCGGCTTGCGGCTGGCGCGCGGCGGCGTCGGCTTCTATCCGGAATCCGGCTCGCCGTTCGTGCACATGGACGTTGGCGGCATCCGCATGTGGCCGCGCATGACGCACGACGAATTGGCGCGCGTGTTCCCGGACGGGCGCACGGTGCAAATCCCGACCGACGGCAAGCCGCTGCCCGGCTATGCGCTGGCGCTGGCCGAGGTGACAAAGCATGGGGCGGCGCCGTCGGCGAACTCGCTGGAAGCGGCGCGTAACGCCGGCCTTGATGTGGACCCGCTGTTGGCGGGCACCGCACTGGCAAGCAACGAGCGGCCGGCGGCCGACCCCTTTGCCAAGCTGTTAGGTCTGGCGCGGGATAACAAGGAAGAGGACGCCGATGCCGATGCGACGCTGATACCGGTGAGCTACCAGTCGAAACCTGTCGCGCTTGCCGGGATCGATCCGAAGTTGGCGAAGAAGTCCATCGCGGCCGCCGTCACCGCCAAGGTCGAGCGCGCCATCGACAAATTGAAGCTCGTCCATATCGCCAAAGTCCTCCCCACCCAGGACGCATCAGACGGCAGCGGGCGATCCGCTCCCGTCATTCGACCGATTCCCAACGCGTCCGCGCCGACGCCGAACCAGATCATCGCCGCACGCGGCTATTGGGAGGGCCCGCCCGATGGCATGGCGGTCGCCAACCCGCTGGCCGAAATCGACTATCGCCGCACGCAGACGGCCGCAGCCGGCGATGCGGACGCGACCGGCGCTATCCATTCGCTGGCCTATGCCGAGCCGAGCGAACAGGCGAGCACCGCTCGGGCGGCGGGTATAGCGGCGCTGCGCGCGGCAGCGCTTGCAGCGCGCAACGTGCCGGCCAAGACCACGATCGCGGTAAAGCGCGCCGCCGATCAAGTCGCCTCCGCGGTTATCACCGCCAGTTCGTCTTCGATGACTGTGATCACGGCCGGCGCGCGTGTCGCCAATCCGTGGCTGCGCGCCATCGTGCTGTCGCCGAGCGTAAAACGTTTCCTCACCACCGCAGCGCTCGGCGATCGCGATTTTCGGCAGCTGGCGTCGCTGATGATCAAGCCGCGTCGTGCGGTGGCGATGACATTCTCGGCCGATCCCAATCCCGGCCTGTCGCAAGACCGGTTCTCCGGCCCGGCAATCGCCTTCGTGCCGATCGTGAATTATGTGGCGCCAACGCATACGGCGTCGCTGCAGTAAATCCTCCGACGTCATTGCGAGCGCAGCCAAGCAATCCAGCCGGGCATTGCACGCTGGATTGCTTCGTCGCGGAGCCTGTCATCGGGCCGCGCGCTTCGCGCGGACCCGTTGGCTCCTCGCAATGACGGTTTAACCCAACATGCCCAGCGCGTGCAGGTAGGTCTCCAGGATCGCTTCCTGCTCCTTGCGCTCGTTGACGTCCTGCTTGCGCAGGCGCACCACAACCCGCAGCGATTTGACGTCGAACCCGTTGCCCTTCGCTTCCGCGTAGACGTCACGGATGTCGTCGGCGATCGCCTTCTTCTCTTCTTCGAGGCGCTCGACGCGCTCGACAATGGCTTTGAGCTGATCCTTGGCGAAGCTGTGGGCGGTCGATTCGTCTTTGGCGGCGGCGGCTGTGGCCATCGGGTACTCCTCGCGATGCCGGAGCACGACTCTCAGGATCGTGCTCGCTGTCGTGGCGAAGAGATTTCAAAAGCGCAGCACTTCAGCAAGCCGCAAGGCGCCTCATCCACAGCACTGCACAGGACGATACGCGCGCCTCGTCCGGATCAATGCTTTTGGCTTGCTTTTTCGAACCCCGCCTTCTGCTGGGGCGAGGCTTCCTTCTGGTACTTGGCGCGCCACTCTTCGAAAGGCATGCCATAGACCAGCTCGCGACTTTGCTCTTTGGTCAGGGGAACGCCTTTGGCCTCGGCGGCGTCCTTCATCCAGTTCGACAGGCAATTGCGGCAGAAGCCAGCGAGATTCATCATATCGATGTTCTGCACATCGGTGCGCGAGCGCAGGTGCTCGACCAGGCGGCGATAGACTGCGGCCTCGAGTTCCGTCTGGGTATTCGGGTCGGTAGCCATGATGCTCTCCGCGGTTTAGCTATGCCAAAGATAAAGCTGCGGCTCGACAGTTTCCATAGTTCCCGGCCCTGAACCGCCCGACGGAGGCAACGCGTTGGCGACGCAATCGCGCGATCTGCTCGAATCCCTGTTTCGCGCGGCGGTCGGTGCCGCGCATCCTTCGCATTGCCTGCCGCCCAGCCTGCCGGACCCGCCGCAACGCGGCAGGCTGATCGTGCTGGCCGCCGGCAAGGGCGCAGGCTCGCTGACCGAGGTGGCCGAAGCGCATTACCTCGCGCGCATGCCGGCAGACCGGATTGAGGGTATTGCCGTCACCCGCCACGGCTATGCCCGGCCAACCCGGCGCATCGCCATGGTCGAAGCCGGGCATCCGGTTCCCGATGAGGCCGGGCTTAAGGGCACAGAGCGCGCACTCGCTTTGGCCGATACGGCGGGCGAGGACGACCTGGTCCTGGTCCTCCTATCCGGCGGTGCCTCGGCGAACTGGATCGCACCGGCGGCCGGCGTCAGCTTCGCCGACAAGCAGGCCACGACCCGGGCGCTGTTGCGCAGCGGGGCCAATATCGGCGAAATCAATTGTCTGCGAAAACACCTCTCGCGCATCAAGGGCGGCCGCTTGGCCCAGCGCGCGTCCCCGGCGCGCGTCGTCACGCTGGCCATCTCCGACGTTCCGGGCGACGATCCGGCGGTGATCGGCTCGGGACCGACGGTTCCGGACCCCAGCACGCTGGCCGACGCCCGGGCCATTGTCCACAAATACCGTCTCGAACTGCCCGCGGCCGTCACCCGGGCGCTCGAAAATCCAGCCAATGAATCGCCCAAACCCGGTGACGCTGCCTTTACCGGCGCCGATTATCGGATCGTCGCCCGCCCCGCCGATGCACTCAAGGCCGCCGAGGCGCGGGCGCGCGCCGCCGGTTTCGACTGCGTCGTGCTCGGCGACCGGCTGCAAGGCGAAGCCCGCGAGGTCGCTGC
>JBARER010000285.1:0-3104 GCA_049796395.1 Xanthobacteraceae bacterium | reverse complement strand
TTCGCGGTGTCGCCGCGCGATTGCGCAACCGCGCGCGACGCGCTGGCCGCGACCGCGGCCTGGGCCGACAGCGAGCTCGGACTTACGCTCCGCGTGGCGCTGGTGCCGGTTACGGCGGTTCGCCGGCAAGGGTTCGACGTGCGCGTGGCGCGCTACGGACCGTCGGAGAATCTGTCCTACGCGATGTTTTCCGGCGGCGGTCTCGCCTGGGCCGACGCCGCTATCAAACGTGGCGAGTTTGTGCTCGCAGCGGCGCCACAAGGGACTTGGCCGGACCTCACGGGACTCTCGTGCCGGTTCCAGGAATTCCGCACGGTGCGTGGGCTGATCCTTGCGGTCCTGGTCATGCCGGCGCCCGGCGCCAGCCCTTCCGCGTTCCGGGCGCTGACTGAACAGATCGTTGCGCTGGTCGAAGACAGCCCGGAGGCCGGGCGCCCCGTGCCGACCGCCGGTCCGAGCTTCGGCTGGCCGCCGCCGGGCGCCGCACTCGAGAGCCATACGCTGCCCCCCAGCAGCCGGTTTCGGCACGCACGCGTGCTGGGGCGCACGTTGCTGTATTTTCTGATCATGCGCGCGGGTCTGCGCCTCGGCAGTTTTGTGCCGGCGACCTACCTGCGCCAAGTGGCCGAGAATTCCGATTTCCGCAAATATGACGACGGGCTGCGGATGATCATCGATTGCACGCCGGAACTCGCCGCGACGCTCGAGCGACGGCTCGCCGCGGCTGCGGGGACGGCGCGCTACGGCCTGCACCGGCAGGACGGCGCCATGATGACCTGCTTCACGCCGTCAGCGGTTCGCAGCGATCACGTGCATTTCATCGGCGGCGCGCAGGGCGGCTATGCCGCCGCCGCGACTGCGTTGAAGGCGACGATCGGCCTGCGCTAGCGATGAACTCACATGCCTGATTTGGCCAGCGCGTCGGCGCCGGCTTTGGCGACCTGCTCGTCCTGCGACGACAGCGCGCCGGAGACGCCAATGGCACCGGCGATCTTGCCGTCAACCAGAACCAGGAGTCCGCCCTGCAGCGGCGTGATGTCTTTGAGCGCCAGGAGCCGCATGCCACCGCCGCCGGCGGCGATGGCGTCGTCGAGCGCCTTCGACGGCAGCTTGAATTCGATCGCGGTGCGGGCCTTGCCGGCCGAAGTCTCGACCGAGGACAGCTGGGCATTGTCGATCTTGTGGAACATCACCAGATTGCCGCCGGAGTCGAGGATGGTGATGCCGACCTGCCAGGAATTCTTGGCCGCTTCGAGCTCGGCCGCCGCCATCACCCGCTTGGCCTGATCGAGCGTGATCGGCGGCCCGTAGGCCTGCGCGGGCGTCGGCTGTTGCGCGACCGCGGCGCCGGCGGCAAGCGCCATCCCCACGGTCACGCCAGCGAGGAACAGTCGTCGAAACATCTGCAAGGCCTCCCACCGAATCTGCACGGCACCATAGGGGGCAAAAGTGGCAGGGAAAAGGGAGGCCGCAGCGTGAAATCCAAGCCGCAATTCTAGCTGGCTCCCGGAGGCCAGTCGTCCGCTCCCCGCAAACGTGATCGCGGCATGAGATGCGCAAGCGCCATGGCAGGCTTATACTTGCGAAACAATCCGTACGGTCCGCTTGGGAGGCGCCGCCATGTTCTCGTTCCGCAAAAAGCTCGAACTGCCCACCGCCGCCGATGCTCTGGCGGGACGCTCGGCGGCGATCCCGACGGCGAAGACGCATTTCGTCAACGGCCGGCCGCTCAAGGGCCCCTACCCCGAGGGCATGGCCATGGCGCTGTTCGGCTTCGGCTGCTTCTGGGGCGCCGAGCGAAAATTCTGGGAGCTCGGCGACGGCATCTATGTGACCGCGGCCGGCTATGCCGGCGGACTGACGCCCAATCCGACCTATGAGGAAGTGTGTTCCGGCCGCACCGGCCACAACGAGGTGGTGCTGGTGGTCTACGATCCGAAGAAGATTTCCTACGACACGCTGCTCAAGACGTTCTGGGAAAGCCACGACCCGACCCAAGGCATGCGCCAGGGCAACGACGTCGGCACGCAATACCGCTCCGGCATCTACGTGTTCTCCCCCGAGCAGCGCGCCGCGGCGGAAGCCTCCAAGACCGCCTACGCCAAGGCACTGCTGGCACAGCGCATGGGCCCGATCACCACCGAGATCGTCGACGCGCCGCCGTTCTTCTTCGCCGAGGATTATCACCAGCAATACCTCGCCAAGAATCCGCACGGTTACTGCGGACTGGGCGGTACCGGCGTGAGCTGCCCCATCGGGACCGGCGTAGCGGCGTGATGGGTGGCGAATAGCGGCTGGAGACAGTACGCTGTTGGCGATTCATCGTGCGGAGGCCGCCCATGTCCTGGCCCGACGGACGCTATATTCAGGCATCGATTTTTTTCAGCCGCTGGCTGTTGGCGCCATTCCTGCTCGGTCTCTTGGTCTGTCTGTTGCTGCTGATCTATCGATTCTTCGGCGAATTGTTCACACTGACGATCGCATCGCGCGGCATGCCATGGCACGACCTCGTCACCGGCGTGCTCAACCTGACCGATCTGGCGCTGACCGCCAATCTCATTTTGATCGTGATTTTTTCGAGCTATGAAAATTTCATCCGCCGCATCGAGGCCGCCGTGCATCCGGATTGGCCGGAGGGCCTCACCCAGGTCGATTTCGGCTCGCTGAAACAAAAGCTGCTTGGTTCGATCGTCGGTATCGCCTCGGTCGACGCGCTGGCCTGGTATTTCGACATCGAGAAATACAGCGACACCTCGCGGCTGATCTGGGTGCTGGCTTTTCCGGTCACCTTCGCCGTCGTCATGGTGCTCTTGGCGCTCGCCGATTGGCTCACCGCCCGCCGCCATGGCAAGTCCGAATAGCCAAGCCGAACAGGCCCAGCCGGCATAGATCGACACCGTATAAGTACGAATAAGCCCTTGTGTCGGCTCGCCAACTTGGCGCGGTGAGGGTTTGTTAACCATAACCGGCGTTAATCTGACTCTCGCTTTGGCTCGAACGGGGTCGGATTACGCTGATGCGGGCCTCCCGCCCTCTGCTGTTTTTGTTGTTTGGCGTTGCAATCGCGGTGGCCGGTTGCGCGCGTGGACCCATGATCGCCGTGC
>JBARER010000284.1:0-7623 GCA_049796395.1 Xanthobacteraceae bacterium | reverse complement strand
GCCCAGCCCATTCCGGCCCAGGCCATCCCGGGCCGCTCGAAAGCCGTGCGGCGCCGCAAGGCGGTGGCCGCCGTGGCAGCACTGGTCGGCGCGGTGATCCTGGCGCGGGCGGTCGACGATATCGCGCTGTCCGACGAAATCCTCAAAGCGGCGAGGCAGGAGCTTTTACTCGCCGCCGGTTGCTGAAGGGGCTGTTTATTTTAGCATGTCCTTTTCGCAAAACCGGTTCCCACTTTTGCGGGACATGCATAAGGCTCAAGGTTGAATTTTGAGTCCGGCGCGGACGATGATGTCCTTCCAGCGAACAAGTTCGGCATTGAAGAAAGCATCGGCCTGGGCGGCGCCGTCGCCGATCGGCTCGACGCCGAGCTGAAACATCCTTGCGCGCAATTGCGCATCGTTGCGGATGGCGTCGACCAGCGTGCGGCTCAACAGATCACGGATGTCATCGGGCAATCCGCGCGGACCGTAAAGCTCGTTCCAACTGGTGACGCGGAAACCGGGAAGCCCGCTTTCGCTCAACGTCGGCACGTCCGGAAGCTGCGCCAGCCGCCGGTCGCTGGTGACCGCGAGCGCGCGCACCTGCCCGGACTTGATCAGGCCGAGCACGGCCGGCAATTGCGGAAACATCACTTGCGTCGTGCCGGCCATCATATCGCTGAGCGCCTGGCCGCCGCCGGCATAGGGGACGTCGACCATCTTGGTGCCGGTTTGCAGCATGAACATCGCCGCCGCCAGCAAATCGGAAGTCGCGCGTCCGGACGAGCCGTAATTCACCGCGCCGGGATGCGCCTTCAGGTAGGCAATCAAATCCGCCACCGAATTGATCGGCAGCGATTTGTTGACCACCAGCACGTTGCCGAACTCGGCGGTGAGCGCGATCTTGACGAGGTCACGGCGGACGTCGAACGGGAAATCGTCTTTCATCAGCGGCGGAATGATCTGACCGCCGAAGCCGCCGACAAAGAGCGTGTAACCGTCGGGCGTGGCGCGCACGGCGTCGCCCATGCCGATCAGGCCGTCGCCGCCCGGCTTGTTCTCGACCACGACGCTTTGATTGAGCCGTTGCTGCAACGCCTGCGCCAACAGCCGCCCCATGACGTCGGCGACCCCGCCCGGTGCAAACGCGACGATAAGCTTGATGGGCCGCGACGGATATTGGTCGGCGGCCCGCGCGCTCATCAGCGCCGCGAAAAGCAATGCCACGCCAAGCAATACGGTGGTTAGACGCTTCATTCGCTTAACCGGGAGTGCCTCAGTTTGAATTTTCATGGTCTACAATTCTGGCTTCGCCAACGATTCGCCCTTCCCATATGTAGAATTTTTCGGCGCTACGAAGGTAACGAACGGCCTCTTGGCCGTTTAGAAAGACATATCCAACCCGCCGCGATTCGCCGGGCGACATAGAACCGTCAACGAGCAAGGGCCAGCCGTCATAGCCAACCCATCCTGCGCCTTGCTCGTTCTGTATCGTGCACGGAGAACCCCATCCAAGAACAATTGGAAGCTTCTTGCCTCCCCCCTCCGTCGGATACAGAGTCAGGTCAACCACCAAATCCGGCTTTGCCGTTTTTAGATAGTCTACTCGGTTCATACCGTTTGCTTCTTGTTCGGCCGGCGTTTCGCTGGTGCATTGTGGAGCGTGGTCGATATTGTCCCTATGATCGAAGTGGCTCAAAATCGTGATCGGTTACGCCAGCGCCATTGCCGGGATGACCCGCAGCGTCTTATGGATACGGCAGAAATTGTAATGCATGTAGTGCAGCGCGACTGAAAGAGCGTGGTTTTCAAGCTTCTTTGAAACTGCATTGGTTAGCCGCGTGAAACGACGCCGCTGCATCCGCAGCGTGAGATTTTGCCGCTCGGCAAAACTAGTCGATCCTCTTCGGATCAGGATTTCCTTCAACGCGACGCTTGGTGGCGCCAATGCACTCTGCCGGGCTGTAACGCTTCTCGCCTTGTGCGTCAGCGCCGCTTAACCGGCCTCCTTGACGAACGAATCGACCAGCAGCAACCGCAGATTCGAATTGCCCTGCCGCAACGCCTTGGCCGCCTGATATTCCGGCGACGCGTACCAGCGCCGCGCAGCGTCGGGCGATTCGAACTCGATGATGAGAATGTTGTGCGCCGGTCCGCCTTCGAGCACCTCGGGCCGCGACCCGCGCGCCAGATAGCGGCCGCCGTATGTCTTGACCGACGCCATGACCATCGCGCCGTAACCGGTCATCGCCGCCGGATTAAAGACGTGCGCCTCGCCGATCACATAAGCCGGCATTTCACTGTCCGGCCGGAGCCGCCTCGGCAATTTTCACTTGACCCGGCATGATGCGCGCCGTGCTCGCCGCCTTGAACTCGCCATACACAAACGGCCGATCGCGCGGCATTGACGTGTGCAGGTTTTCCGGCGCGACATTCGCTGGATCCGGATTCTTGAGCAGCGGATGAATCAGCGCGTCGTAGCTCGGGTACATGAAGAACGGAATCGAATAGCGCTCGCGGCCGGAACGATTGATGACGCGATGCAGCGTCGAGGAAAAAATGCCGTCAGTCCAAACTTTCAGCACCTCGCCTACATTCACCACGAAGGTGCCGTCGATCGGCGGCACCGCGACCCATTCATTGTCGCGATTGCGGATTTCGAGGCCGCCATTGTTGTCCTGCGCGAGAATCGTAAAGGCATTGGTGTCGGTATGGGCGCGGGCGCCGAGATGCTCGCCGTCGTCTTCCGGGCGTTGCGGGGGGTAATGCAATAGGCGCAGCGAGTTCATGTCTTTCTTGAAATACGCCTTGAGCGTGCCGTCCGGCAGATCGAGCGCCAGCTCAAACAGCTTGAGCATCTCATAGCCCAGCGCGTCGACCTTGTCGTAATAGGCCATCATTCGCGCCTTGAGGTCGGGCATCGCCTTCGGCCACGGAATGCGGCCGTGCAGCGGCTTGCCGGCGAGCAGATCGGGATCGTCCGCGGCGAGCGGCCGACGGAATTGAAATGCTTCCTGCAGATTTTCGGAAAGATTCTTGGCGTTGCCCTTGGTCATGCCGTGCAGATAGCCCTGACCCTGCGCGTCCGGGTTACGCGCCATCGACGATTCCATTTTTGTCTCAAGCGCGAGAGTGTGGAAGTCGGCGGCGGTCGTGAAGATTGCCGCGACGTCGGTGTCGGCGATCCGGTGGTTCTTGACGTACATGAAGCCGACCCGGCCGCAGACTTCGGCGATTTGGTCGGCCAGCGCCGCTCGCGCGCCGGCATCGCCCGACCAGGCCGGCCCAAGATCGACAACCGGCACATCGGAAAAGGCAAGCTTGCGGGCGGTCGGCAGCATGGCGGCTCCTATCGGCAGTCACGGCGCGACCAATTTGGCGCAGAATGGACGCGCGCTGAAAGAGGCCGCTGCGCATGGCACTCCCATAATGCGGGTAAATTGCGCATGGCGCTCGCGGGAAAGTCATGTTCATGGATTGTTCTTGCAACCCTGAGGCGATGTTATAGATGCCGTACCCAGGCCCTAAATACAGGAAAGCCCCTGAAACTGGACGGATTCGTTCGAGTCACGTAGAAACAGCACCGCCCCGTATGCCGTTGTCGCGGTCATACGAGGCGGTTCACCCCTCCAAACCAATGGAGGGAGCTTCTTGCACCTCACCTACGCGTCGTCCGACAAGTTGATCGCGTCGGGAGGCTCTGACACCCCAGTACAGTCGGGGGTAGCTCTGAAACGGCGGCTTCGCAGGCCGCCGTTTGCTTTATGCGGTCTCATCCTCCTCCGGTTGAGCGTCTGCGGGCGAGGCGACGGGAAAACACAAGTCCAGCACCGTACCGAAGGCGGCGAAGAATCTATCGCGGCGGTCCTGGGACCATCCCTCCCCATCGGGGGGCAGGCTCGCAAGCAAGCCAGTCAATGGGGCGGGCAAAGCCGCGTCATGCCGGGAGGAGTGATCGCGCGTGCGAGCGGTTATCCGCACTGGCTGACGCGTAGGCGGTTTTGGCGTTGGGCGACTTGGTGCGCGCGGCGGCGTGCCCGGTGTGGGAACCTTGATTTTTTCGGGCATCAGCCCTGCGGCCGCGCAAAGCCCCTGAAAAAGGCTGACCATGCGATCTTGCTGGCCCCGGGGCTCGTAGCTTCGGAAGGCGTCTCGTATTCGCGTGGCGTCATCCTTCATCGGATCAACGAATGCGAAGATGTCGGCGTATGCGGCTTTCAGCCATGCTGCCAATCGGTCCCGGTATTCCGCTTCCGGCGCGAGCCGCAAGCCTTCTAGGGTCTGCGTTGGCGCGCCATCCTTATCGATTAAGTCCAGCGTCTGTAGCGCCTGGAGCGTCCGCGGGATCAGGCTGTCGGGGATTCCGGCGCGGCCCAATACCTCTGCGGTGACTGGGCTCGGCAACCCTCGATCCCGGTTGCGCACAAGAAGGTCCAATAAGGAGCCAGCCGTGGCGTATGGGGCCGGTTTTGCTGCGGTTACAGGCATATCGCGCTCCGTTCAGGTCTGAACGTCTATAGGCCACGTTACACGAAAGAACAAGCACGTTCTGCGAAGCTCGTTACACGATATGCTATGCATTTGATTTCTCACGTGAAAAATTGCATGGTTCTCCACAGAAATCATTGGAGACGAGATATCATGTCAGCGAATCAGTCTGCCTTAGGGGCTTTTCGCCCCCGGGTTCTGGCGCGCGAGTGCGGCGGATGGCTCGCAGTTTCGCCCAGTTGGTCGCGTTTTTCTATCGGGGTGACCGCGCCTAGTGAGCGAGAGGCCGAGGAACTTTTCCGTACCGAGTTTGAGAAATGGGTTTTAACCGTTGACGGTACTGAAAAAGAAAGTACTTGACGTACCCAAAGTGATGGTTTAGCTTTATTCCATCGTAAGGAATAATAGCTATGGCAAATTCTGTTCTGGACGAAAAACATTTTCACGACGAAACGAAGCTTATCGCTACTTGGAAGCGCGCATTTGGCCGCATGGCCCGGTTTGCCCGCACTGCGGCGGCGTAGATCGAGTCGGCAAGCTCAAAGGCAAGAGCACCCGGATCGGCGTTTGGAAGTGCTACCAATGCCGCAAGCCGTTCACGGTGAAAGTCGGGACCGTTTTCGAATCATCACACGTTCCATTGAGGATTTGGTTGCAGGCCGTACATTTGCTTTGCTCGTCCAAAAAGGGGATTTCGAGCAATCAGCTTCATCGGACTTTGGGCGTTACCCTCAAAACCGCGTGGTTCATGTCACATCGCGTTCGGGAAGCCATGCGCACCCTTGGCTTAGAGCCGATGGGCGGCGCCGGTAAGGACGTTGAGGTTGACGAAACCTACATCGGCCAAATGGAAGGGCACGGCGGCGAGCGCGTGCGAGGCGGTGCCGTCAAGAACATGGTCGTGACCCTTGTGGAGCGCGGAGGGTCGGCCCGCTCGTTTCACACCGACGGTCATTCAATCGCAAGCATCGTCCCTATCGTTCGCGAAAACATCAGCCGGGAAAGCCGCATGATGACCGACAAGGCTCACCACTACCGCGCCGTCGGGAAGGAGTTTGCCGAACACGGCACCGTCGATCATGGACAGTATCAGTGGAAAAGCGGTGACTGGCACACCAATACCGTCGAGGGCTTCTATTCGATCTTCAAGCGCGGCATGAAAGGCGTCTATCAGCATTGCAGCGAGAAACACCTGCACCGCTACCTTGCGGAATTTGACTTTCGGTACTCAAATCGCGTTCGGCTTGGCGTGAATGACGTTCCCCGTGCGGATCGCACCTTGAAGGGCATCGTTGGCAAGAGGCTCACTTATCAAACGCCTCGTCACTGAGAGGCCCTATGGGAAAGCTCGGCGAAAAGCAAAAGGCGAAGCCGAAGATCAAGGACAAACGACAATCCGAGCGGTTTAAGGAAACCGCTCGGGAAGTTGGCGCGGATGAATCCTCGTCCGGCACTTTTGATCGCGTGCTTGGCGAACTGAGTCGTCAGCCGCCGGGACATTCTGACAAGCAGTCATAAATGGCGCCGTCGCATTTTGCTGACAGTTCGTTTTATTTCCCGGTAAAGCGATGGAATGGCCGCAGCGGCACAAACGGCTGCGCAGATCACTGAGATTGTTTCGAGCATAGGGAACCTCGTTTTCACGAGGTTCCGAATAATAGCATCTAATCGGGCGCAAGCTTGACGTTCGCCTCTTCGGCAATCACGCTCCCGTGATTCCTTCTACTTTTAGGGCCTGGGTACGGCATCTATAACATCGCCAACCCTGAGGAGCTTCGGTTACGCTGCCTGGAGGACAGGGGCTGACATTGATCCAGGGCTGACATGGTCCAGCGCGTCTCCACAGTTGCGTTCGAGGGCATCGAAGTCCGTCCCGTCGACGTTCAGGTGCAGGTGGCGCCGGGCATGCCGGCCTTCACCATCGTCGGCCTTCCCGACAAGGCGGTGTCCGAAGCGCGCGAGCGCGTGCGCTCGGCCCTGATCGCCTCCGGGCTGGCATTGCCAGCGCGCCGCATCACCATCAATCTCGCGCCGGCCGATCTGCCCAAGGAAGGCAGTCACTACGATCTGCCGATTGCGCTTGGCTTGATGGCTGCGATCGGCGCCATCCCGCACGATGCGCTGTCCGGCTTCACGGTCTTGGGCGAGCTCGGCCTCGACGGCTCGATTGCCCCGGTCGCCGGCGTGCTGCCGTCCGCGATCGGCGCCAATGCGCGCGGCGAGGGTCTTATCTGTCCGGGCGCTTGCGGTCCGGAAGCCGCATGGGCGAGCCCGGACATCGAGATCATCGCGGCGGCCTCGCTGATCCAGCTGGCCAATCATTTCAAGGGCACCCAGGTGCTGTCGCGGCCGCAGCCGAAAATCCTGGAAGCGCACGGCCTGGCGCTCGATCTCGCCGACATCAAAGGCCAGGAAAGCGCCAAGCGCGCGCTCGAAGTCGCCGCCGCCGGCGGCCACAATTTGCTGATGGTAGGACCGCCGGGCGCCGGCAAATCGATGCTGGCGGCACGGCTGCCGTCGATCCTGCCGCCGCTGGCGCCGGCCGAGCTGCTCGAAGTCTCGATGGTCGCCTCGGTCGCCGGCGAAATCAAAGGCGGCGCCTTGACCAGCCGCCGGCCGTTCCGTGCGCCGCATCACTCCGCCAGCATGCCGGCGCTGGTCGGCGGCGGCATACATGCGCGGCCCGGCGAAATATCGCTCGCCCATCACGGCGTGCTGTTTCTTGACGAACTGCCGGAGTTTCAGGCGCAGGCGCTGGATTCGCTGCGTCAGCCGTTGGAAACCGGCGAGGTTTCGATCGCCCGCGCCAACCATCGCGTCACCTATCCGGCTCGCTTCATGCTGGTGGCGGCGATGAATCCCTGCCGCTGCGGCCGCGCCGACGAACCCGGCTTTGCCTGCCGCCGCGGGCCGAATACGCGCTGCGCCGCCGACTATCAGGGGCGGCTGTCCGGTCCGCTGCTCGACCGTATCGACCTGCATATCGAGGTGCCGGCGGTGACCGCCGCCGACCTGATCCTGCCGCAACCGGCCGAAGGCAGCCGCGAAATCGCCGAGCGCGTCGCGCTCGCCCGCGAGCGCCAGGCGGCGCGCTATGCAGCGATCGGCCTGCCGCATATCCACAGCAACGCCGCGGTATCCGGCACGGTGCTGGAA
>JBARER010000283.1:0-2377 GCA_049796395.1 Xanthobacteraceae bacterium | reverse complement strand
GCGCGGGTCCTGCCATAGCTTTTCCGTCGCGTGCAGCTTTTTCATCCCGCCCCGCGATAGCGGGGAGGGGGGACCGCCGAAGGCGGTGGGAGGGGCGCGGGCCTCGTCGAATCTCTTGCGACGAAAGCGAAGCTCGAAGTCAGACGCCCCCTCCACCACGCTACGCGTGGTCCCCCTCCCCCGCTTTCGCGGGGGCGGATGCATTTTATTTTCCCGGCGGCTTGGCCGCGAACTGCGAGCCGCGCAGACACAGCCGCCCGCGCGGGTCCTGCCATAGCTTTTCGGTGGCGTGCAGGTGGGCGATGGCGCGGGCGATGGTGACGAAATCGTATTTGGAAAATTTCTCGGCGACGTCGGTGTAATAGAGCGGCGCTTGGCCGATGGCGGTGGCGATGTCGTCGGCGAGCTTTGCCACCGCCGCGTCGTTGCCGGCTTCGCCCGCGGCGTCCTTCTTGCCCTCGACGTAGTCGCTTATCTTGGCGCGGTCGGCATAGGCGTAAGTGATGCGCTCGTAATATTCGCGCGGGATGTTTTCCGGAATGGTGGCGTCGATGCCGACCTTGGCACCGGTCGGCACCACGCCAAAACCCTGCGGCAGGCTCGGATCGAGCGGTTTCGCCCGGGCATTGCTCACGATCATCACGTCGCGGTCGCCCTGCACGCGCGTCGCAATCGCCCACTCCACCT
Source organism: Xanthobacteraceae bacterium (assembly GCA_049796395.1). Taxonomy (GTDB): domain Bacteria; phylum Pseudomonadota; class Alphaproteobacteria; order Rhizobiales; family Xanthobacteraceae; genus BOG-931. The sequence goes on along the minus strand of JBARER010000283.1, from coordinate 1,690 downwards.
CGGCCGGATCGTTGACGTCGATGTCGTCGTCGACCACGACGACGTGCTTGAGGTCCATCACCGACAAGGCGGCGAGCAGCGCGTTCTTGCCCTCGCCCGGCTGCTTCTTGATCGCGATCACTGCGTGCCAGAAGGCGCAGCCGCCGAGCGTGACGTTGATGTCCTTGACCTGCACGCCGGCGGTGCGCAGCGCCTGGCGGATCGCGGCATAGCGCGTCGGCGCCGCCAGCCAGGTGTTCTCCCACGGCATGTGCAGATTGTAATAGATCGCGTCCTTTCGCATGGAGATCGCTTTGACGCGCACCAGCGGATTCCAATGCAGCCCGCCCATCAGCCGGGTGAATTCGCCGAACCTGCCTTCGGGATAGGTCCAGCCGGTCGGCAGCACTTCGGCCTCCAGCACGATCTCGGCGTCGGCGATGTAGGGCACATCGACGGTGGCGCAGGGCGCGAGCCTGACCGGCTCGCCGCGGATGCCCCCGGCGATCGCCATCTCGTCGACGCCGAGCGGCGCGCGATAGCCGGAGCCGGTGATCTCGATAGGATGGGTGCCGATGGAAATCGAGATCGGCAGCGGCTCCTGGCGCTCCAAGGCGCGCTGCACGAACAGCCGCATATTGTTGGGCGTGACCAGATCGATGCCGGTGAGCGCCTTTTCCTTGACGATGAAGCGGTAGATGCCGGAATTAAAGCCGAGCTCGGGATCGCGGGCGATGACGACGCCGGCGGTGATCATCGGCCCGCCGTCATAGATCGACGACATCGGGATCGGCAGCTTGAACAAATCGACGTCGTCGCCGGTGAGCGTCACCTCGCGGGTCGGCGAGGTGTTGACGTATTGCGGCGGGATCGGCTTGGCGATGGCCGCGGTGAGCTTGTCCTCGATCTCGCGATAGGTGTCGGCGCCGAGCGACATCATGGCGCGCTCGCGCGAGCGGATGATGCCGGAGACCACCGGGATGGCGTAACCGATGACATTATGAAAGTAGAGCGCGGTCTTGGCCTGATCGACCAGCGTGGCGATGTGGCGGATATCGACCGGCTGATGCAGGTCGACCAGTTCGCCGGTCTGCCGCAGGCGATCGAGGAATTGGCGGAAGTTTTCCTGCATGATGGTCTCCGCGGCGTAGTGGGTTGTTGCCGCCTGCGCACTAAGCTACTGAGACCTTTTAGCAATGTCATCATCCGCGAAAGCGGATGATCCAGTATTCGCCGAAGCGTCAGCGGTTACTGGATGCCCGCTTTCGCGGGCATGACACGAGAGGACACATAAAGGCAATGAAAGCTCTCGTTCTCCGCCAGCACGGCAGCCTCGACGACCTGGAGGTCGCCGCCGACTATCCGACGCCGCGGCCGGGCGACGGCGACGTGGTGATCCGCGTGCGCGCCGCCGCGTTCAACTATCACGACGTGTTCACCGTGCGCGGCATGCCCGGCATCAAGGTGCCGCTGCCAGTGATCATCGGGCTCGACATGGCGGGCGAGATCGCCGAGGTCGGCGCAGGCGTTAGCGGCTGGACGCCGGGCGACCGCGTGCTGGTCAATCCGGTCAACAAGAAGAAAGGCCTGATGGGCGAGATGCTCGACGGCGGCATGGCGGAATATTGCCGCGTCGCCGCCGACCAGCTCGTCGCCATGCCGGCCGGCGTGAGCTTCGAGCAGGCGGCGGCGCTACCGGTCGCCTACGGCA
>JBARER010000282.1:0-9003 GCA_049796395.1 Xanthobacteraceae bacterium | reverse complement strand
CCGGTGCTCGGCTTTCGCCGCGGCCGCGGCGTGCTCGACAGCCGCGATCCGTTGAGCGTGACGCTGCCGCTCGGCCACGCGCTATGGGGCGAGGCCGACGTCGTGCTGGCGGTCGGCACGCGGCTGCTGACGCAATATCGCCAATGGGGCGTCGACCGCGAGCTCGCCGTCATTCGCGTCGACGCCGATGCGAAGGAGCACAGCCGCCTGCATAAGCCTGCCGTGGCGCTGACCGGCGATGCCAAGCCGATCCTGCAGGCGCTGCTCGCCGAACTGCCGGCGCATACGATGAAGCGCCCGTCGCGCCACGCCGAAATGGCCGAGCGGCAAGCGGTGTGGCGCACGCGTTTCGAGCAGCAAATCGCGCCGCAGCTTGCCTATCTCGACGCCATCCGCGCCGAACTGCCGGAGAACGGCATCCTGGTCGACGAAGTCACGCAGATCGGATTTGCGGCGCGGCTTGCCTTTCCGGTCTACAAGCCTCGCACCTTTTTGTCGCCCGGCTATCAGGACCCGCTCGGCTGGGGATTTGCCACCGCGCTCGGCGCCCAGCACGCGCGCCCCGATGTGCCGGTGGTGGCGATCTCCGGCGATGGCGGTTTCATGTTTACCGCAACCGAAATAGCGACGGCGATGCGCCATCGTATTCCGCTCGTCACCGTAGTGTTCAACGACGGCGCCTTCGGCAATGTCCGGCGCATCCAAAAGGAGCGCTTCGGCAATCGCCTGATCGGCAGCGACCTTGCCAATCCGGACTTCGTCGCCTTCGGCAAGAGCTTCGGCGCCGACGCCGTGCGCGCCAATGGCCCGCAGGAATTGCACGGCGCGCTGCGCCGGGCGTTGGCGAATCGCTCTGGCCCGACGCTGATCGAGGTGCCGGTCGGCGCCATGCCCAGTCCCTGGGAATTCATCTTCATGCCGAAGAATCGCGGGATTTAGCCGCATTTTCGGCGGTTCGTAGCCACGCGTGGCCACTTGCCACCCGCGGCGAAACTGCACCACACTGTCAGCCCAACACTGTAACCCCAATGGCGTTTGCAACTATCAGTCCAGCCGCAATGCAGCCGATCACGACGACGCCCGAACTGGCTGCCGTGTGCCAGCGCATGGCCGCCCATCCGTTCGTCACCGTCGACACCGAATTTCTGCGCGAGACCACCTACTACCCGCTGTTGTGCGTGGCGCAGATGGCGTCGCCGGACGAGGCCGTGGTGGTCGACGCGCTGGCGCCCGGCATGGACCTGTCGCCGTTCTATGCCCTGATGGCGGACGAGCGCGTGATGAAAGTGTTTCATGCCGCACGCCAGGACATCGAAATCGTCTGGCACGCCGCCAAGCTCATCCCGCAGCCGATCTTCGACACCCAGGTCGCGGCCATGGTGCTCGGCTACGGCGATTCGATTTCTTACGATCAACTGGTGCAGCGCATCACCGGCGACGTGCTGGACAAATCGCACCGCTTCACCGACTGGACGCGGCGGCCGTTGTCCGATGCGCAGCTTGTCTACGCCGCTTCCGACGTGACCCATCTGCGGCAGGTCTACCTGGCGCTGCTCGAGGACCTCGAACGCCGCGGCCGCGCCCATTGGGTCGAGGACGAAATGAGCGTGCTCACTTCGCCCGACACCTACCGCATGGAGCCGGACAATGCCTGGAAGCGGCTCAAATCGCGGGTGCGCAAGCCGAAGGAGCTTGCGGTCCTGATCGAGGTCGCGGCCTGGCGCGAGCGTGAAGCGCAATCGCGCGATGTGCCGCGCTCGCGCGTGCTTAAGGATGAGGTAATCGCCGATATCGCGGTGCATGCCCCGACCAGCCTCGATAGGCTGAAAAACCTGCGCTCGCTGCCCAAGGGCTTCGAGCGCTCGCGCTGGGGCGAAGGCATCATCGATGCGGTCAACCGCGCCTTGGCGCGCGATCCCAAGACCTTGCCGCTGCCGGCGCGCCTGCCACCGCCGGTCAACGGCAGCGCCATCGTCGAACTGCTCAAGGTGCTCTTACGCATGGTGTCCGAGCATCATCACGTCGCCGCCAAGGTCATCGCCACCGTCGACGATCTCGATCGGATCGCGGCGAGCGACGATGCCGACGTACCGGCCTTGACCGGCTGGCGGCGCGAATTGTTCGGCGAAAAGGCGTTGGCGCTCAAGCACGGCAAGCTGGCGCTAGCCATCGAAAAAGGCCGCGTGGCGATGGTCGAGCGCGAATAAAGCACAATCGGCGTTCTACGTTTTGGCGTTGCCGCTAATCTGCCGGGCATCCACGCAAGCCGCGGGTCAAGGGAGTAAACGATGTTCAATTTCGACCGGCGGACGGTTTCGCTCTTCGGCCTTGGTGCGGGAATTGGCGCGGGAATTGGCGCGTTGTTATCGCCGCTGCGCGCCGCGGCCGCCGACAGCTATCCGTCGCGCCCGATTCATCTGCTGGTCGGCTTCACGCCGGGCTCGTCCTCCGACATCACCGCGCGCATTTTCGCCAAAGGCGCCGATGCAGTCCTCGGCCAGAACGTGGTGATCGACAACAAGCCGGGCGCCGGCGGCGCCATCGCCGCGGGCCTTGGCGCGCGCGCCGCCAATGACGGCTACACCCTCTATCTGCAAGCGCTGTCGACGCTGACTTACAAGATCACGCATCCAGAGGCGCCGTTTAACATCGTGACCGACTTTGCACCGGTCGCGCTGCTCGCCACCGGCGACATCGTCATGGTGGTCAATCCGCACATCGGCGTGAACAGCGTCGCCGAATTCACCGCGCTCGCCAAATCGAAGCCCGGCCAGGTTCTGTTCGGCTCGGTCGGCCCGGGCAGCCTGCCGGACCTGTGCGGCGAACTCTACGCGCAGCGCGCCGGCGTGAAGCTCATTCAGGTGCCCTACCCCGGTAGCCCGCAAGTCATCATCGATCTGATCGCCGGCCGCGTCGCCATGAACTTCGCCATCGCCTCGTCAGTGCTCGGCCAGATCGCCGCCGGCCAGGTCAAGCCGCTGGCGATCGCCGCGGAAAAGCGCTCCGATCTGCTGCCCGACGTGCCGACCATGGCGGAAGCCGGCGTGCCGGATTTCAACACGCCGCTGTGGTTCGGGCTGCTGGCACCGAAGGGAACGCCGCGACCGCTCGTCGACAAGCTGGCCGCCGCCGCCAAGACGGCCATGCATACGTCGGACGCGGTCGATACCTTGCACAAGCAGGGCTTCGTCCCCGACGATCTCGGGCCGGATCAATACGGCGCCTACATCAAGAGTGAGGTCAGCCGCTGGACGGCGGTCGCGCAAGCCGCCGATTTGATCAAATCCTGAATCTGCATCACGCCGCGGCGGTGACCTTGAATCGCGGCGCCAGCACCGTCGTGCGCAACGTCGCCGCCAGCGCCGCCATCTCCTCGCGCGACAATGGCGCGTAAGGCGGATAAGGCTCGCCCGGCGGAATGCCGATGAGATTCATCGCCGCCTTCATCGCCGGCGCCAGCCCGCGATGCATCCATTTCGACGGGAACAGCGCGAATTGAAGCTGGAGCTCGGCTGAGCGCTCGTAGTCCTTGGCGGCGAACGCGTCGATGACGTGGCGCGCGATCTCGCAAGCGGGCGGCGGCATGGTGGCGCCGGAGCCGCCGAACATCAGCGTGGCGAATAGCATCTGCATGGTGGTGAAATAACGCGCGTGCCCGGCGCGATCGATCTCGACAATGAGCCGCGACACCCGCGCCAGATCGCGCGAGCTTTCCTTGATCAATTGCACCCGCGGCAATTTCGCAAGCGCGATCGTGTCGGCGATCGACACGTCGGCGCCCGGGCCGGGATTGAGATAAAGCGTCATCGGGAGTCTAGTCTCGCGGCCGATGGCTTCGAAATAGGCGACGAGGTCGGCCTGCGTCGGCGGCCCGGCGAACGGCCGCAGCGGCGCCAGCACCTGCACCGCGGCCGCGCCAAGCCGCTCCGCATCATGCGCCAATTCCACCGCAGTCTTGAACGACGGATGCGAAATGCCGACCATGACCGGCACGCGGCCGGCGACGGCCTCGACGGTACGGCGGATCAGCGCCTTGCGCTCCTCGAAACTCAGATAAGTGTATTCCTGCGTCTCGACGCCGGCGGCCACCACCATGGTGGCATGGCAGTCGTCGATCACATAATCGATCTGGCGCTTGAGGGCTGCTTCGTCGACCGCCAGTTCGGCGGTGAGCGGGGTGAGCGGCGCGACGATGAGGCCGGGCGTTTGCTTCGGCGATTTATCAGACGTTTCCATCGGGCGCTCCCTGACATTCATAAGCGTCAAGCGGGAAGCATAGCATCTCACTCCATCAGCACCACCGGCTACTCATCATTGAGTCGCACCGAAAAATAGGTCGGAAGGTCCATTTCAGACCCAAGCCGGTCAGCACACTCAATTTACGCCTCGACCTGATTCGCTGCTAACTTGTGCCAATAGCGAACCGCCCGGCACAATTGGTCCTCTCAATGAGTGAGAACTTCGTTCCACCGGATTCTATACAACGCTCATTTCGCGATCTTTCCCAGGAAGAGATTGCTGACATAGAGAAGGCCTCTTTCCTCGCCCGGGTTGGCTGGCGAGGGAGTTTCGGCTGGGACGAACTTCTGCGGTCTGACCGCGTTCTCATCGTTTCTGAGGCTGGCGCCGGAAAAACCTACGAGTGTCGGGCGCAACAGACAAAGTTGTGGAAGGCTGGTCAGCCCGCTTTCTTTTTAGACCTAGCCACATTGGCTGGAAGCTCGGTCGGCGAAATGCTCAACCACGAAGAAGAAGAGCGGTTTGCCGCTTGGCTTCGGTCCCAATCTGAGGTCGCAACCTTTTTCCTGGACTCTATTGACGAGTTAAAACTCACCCTTGGCAAGTTCGACCAAGCATTAATACGGCTCAACAAGGCACTTGCGGGCCAGCTTGGGCGCGCGCGCATCGTGATCACGACCCGGCCGGTTGCGGTCGATCGAGAGCTAATCGTAAAGCACCTGCCAATTCCGGTTTCAGCGGAGGCTGAACCCACGGCAGAGGCATTTGCCGACATGGTGATGGAGCGCCGCAAAAAAGAACGGGCGAACGATCCCAGGTCCAAGGCGTGGCGCAATGTTGGCCTCATGCCGCTTTCGCCTGACCAGATGCGCGAATTTGCCGTGGCCCAGCGTGTCACCGACCCCGACGCGCTTCTTGCCGACATCAGACAGCGCGACGCAGAGGAATTCGCCGAGCGCCCCCAGGATTTGATCGAGCTGTGCTCGGATTGGCGTGAGCATCAGCGAATTCGTACGCATAGCGAGCAAGTCGATACGAACATCGCCACGAAACTAAAGCCAAGCGTCGAACGGAAAGAGAGAGCACCTCTGCCGCAGGATAAGGCCATCGAGGACGCGAGCCGTCTGGCGTTGGCGGCGATGCTAACCCGCAAGCTTACGTTGCGCCACAGCGCCGAGTCCGACAATATTCACGCGACCGAGGCTGCGCTAGATGTTTCCAAGGTTTTGCCGGATCGAAGTTCCGACGAGAGAGCTACGTTGCTGGAGCGTCCGCTTTTTGGCTTTGCGAGTTATGGCCGCGTTCGTTTCCACCATCGGTCCGTTGTGGAATTTCTGGCCGCGAAGCGCCTTGATGCATTCCTAACCCGCGGCGTCTCAATCAAGGCTATCAAACGGCTCCTATTCACCGAGACGGCACAAGGTGCGCGAACGGTTCGACCTTCGATGCGTCCGGTAGCGGCGTGGCTTGCGCTTTCCCGCGATACTATCTTTGACGACATTGTCGCTATCGATCCGGCTGTTGTTCTGGATTACGGGGACCCACAGTCTCTACACCCGGCTCAGCGGATCAGGGCGCTGGAAGCCTATGCCGGTCGCTATGGCGGTGGAGGATGGCGGGGGTTGAGTACCCCGTCCATCCAGGTGCACCGGTTCGCTTCGTCAGAACTCAGCGACACTGTAAAACGGCTGTGGAATATAGGGATCGAAAATCCAGAGGTCCGTGACCTTCTTTTGCGAATGATCGGCGCAGGAAAGCTAGAAGAGTGCGCCGACATTGCCCACGAGATCGCGATGGACAGCGCACAGCCGGTACGCAGCCGCACGTTCGCTCTCGGTGCATTATGGCAACTGAACGATCCGCGCCTCAAGGCCATCGGGATTTCGCTCGAGACTGACCTCGTTCGGTGGCCCGATGCTATGGCACGCCATGCTGCACTCGACTTATTCCCCGAACACCTCCCAGTCGACCGGTTATTGAATATCCTTCGGCGACTGACGGAGAATACGAGTATCGTTGACGGCTTGGACTATGAGCTGGCGGGCAACATTGAAGCTGCCGACCTTTCACCGGAAAGTCTTGACCAACTGCGCCAGGGCTTAACGGATTTGCTCATCGAGGGAGTAACGTGGAAACACGACAGAATTCCTCACCTTCGAACAAAGCGCCCCCGTCTCATAAAGGCGCTTATTGCAGCTTGCCGCAGACAAAGCGTCAAAGGCATAAGCACGGAGCCTTGGGTAAGGTCGGGCCTGCTAGCGGTGCGTCTCTCGAATAGCGAACGCAATCAAGATGAAACAATGAAGGAACTGCTAAATGCGCTTGCGGAGCTTTCCTCCGACGTAAGAGAATCTGCTTTTTGGAGGGAAGACGCCTTTTTGGTTCACCTACACCGGCTCACGGACGCTTGGCAACGCGTCTATGATCTTTCACAGCACGGCGGTATCCAACTAAATGACGAAAAGGATGCCAGTTGGATTCGAAGGCGCCTGTCCGACACGAAAGAGCCGCTGGAACATCGGGAAATGATGTTATGGGTCAAGATGGTGCTGCTCAACAACACCGCGACTGATCATCGAATATTGCTTGAGAGCCTTAAGCCGTTCGTCTCGGATGCGCCACACCTCCTAGCAATTATCGACAATCGCTTGAAACCGCAGCCTGGCTCTGCAGAACTACGTCGGATGGAGCAGCAAAATAAGAAACGTAGTAAGCAAGCCGAACGGCGCGCAGCGAAAGCCCACGCAAGTTGGGCAATATTTTGGCGCGAAATTGTAGATGACCCCGACATGGTTTTCGCCGACGACCGCGCCAAGAACACTGCCTGGAATCTCTGGCAGGCGGTTGAGCGTTCGGGTGACGAGAGCCGAGCATCGGGTTGGAATAGACGTTTCATTGAGGCCCAATTCGGAAGGGAAGTGGCTGATCGGCTTCGAGGAACAATGATGGCGGCGTGGCGCAACGATAGGCCGACGCTTCGCAGCGAGCGTTCCGACCCCGAAAAGAATTCGTTCCTAGTTAGATGGCAATTTGGTCTCGCCGGGATCGCCGCTGAGGCGGAAGATTCTAACTGGGCGAAGCGGCTGACCGAGCAAGAAGCCGAACTCGCCTGCCGTTATGCGCCTATGGAGCTTAATGGCTTCCCGTCCTGGCTCGAAAGCGTGGCCGTGGAGCATCCGTCAGCCGTGGATCGCATCCTTGGGGGTGAACTTACCCTCTCCCTTCGCGAGACGACAGATTCAAACGCGTATTCGCTGCTCCTTCAGAATATCAGTCACTCGTCTGCTACTGTAGCGGCAATATTTGTTCCACGTATTCGCGCTTGGCTCACGAAGGTCACGAAGGCCGAAACCGCACCAAACAACACTCAATTCGAGCAGAACCTCCGGCAAGCTGTCGAAATCTCGCTAAAATATGGAAATGAAGATGAACGGCGCTTAATAGAATTGATCGCAACGCAAAAGCTGGCCGACGGCTTTGCGGCACCGTTCGCAGGCGTGTGGTACCCGGCTCTTCTTCACCTCAATCCCATTGCCGGCGTCCGGCTTCTTGAGCATGGACTTAAGAATAGCGCGGTCTCGACGAGGGGTGCGGGCGTTCAATTTTTCGCGCAAATCTTCGAGCGCGATTACGGCGGGGCCGGCTTCGATCTAAGCGCTCCGGATTTCACGCCTCAGCTCTTGCTTCGGCTCATTCGCCTCGCGTACCAGCACGTCCGGATCGAAGACGATGCGCATCATGAAGGACGGTATGCACCCGATACCCGCGATCGCGCTGAGCGAGGGCGGAGCGCGATCCTGAGCGCGTTGCTGGCCACGACTGGGTCCGAAGGTTGGGCTGCCAAGCTCGAATTGGCAAACGATCCGATATTTTGCCATTTCAAGGATCGCGCCATTACTCTCGCGCTGGAGACAGCTGCTGAGGAAGCTGACAGCGCAGCACTTACGGAGGCCGAGTTCACTATCTTGGATAAGAGTGGAGAGGTTCCGCCCGCAACAAATGATGTCATGTTCGCACTCATGCGGGACCGGCTCGACGATATCGACGATCTCTTGCTGCAAGATGAATCGCCCCGCGAGGCATGGGCAAACATCACCGACGAGCACCTCATGCGCCGCGAGTTGGCGCGCGAGCTAAGAAATGCAGCAAACCAGAACTACACCGTAGTTCAAGAATCAGTGACCGGGGACGAAAAAGAAACCGATATACGCCTGAGATCGACAGGCTCCAAGTATCAAGCAACGATTGAACTTAAGCTCGGGGACAATCGCTCGGCGACAGACCTTTTCGACACGATTAAGAACCAGCTTCTTGCGAAATATATGGCTCCGGACGAATGTCGTGCCGGTTGTCTTCTCGTCACGATCGCGAAAGATCGAAAATGGCAGCATCCGAAAACCGGCAAGAACATTGATTTCGAGGGTTTGATTGCCGTTCTGAATGAAGAGGCTGAGCGGTTGTCAGTTGAACTCGGCGGTGCGGCCAAACTTATGGCCAAAGGCTTGAACCTTCGACGTAGACTGCCAACGGAAAAGAAAGCCAAATCGAAATAACACTAGATTCAATCTCAACTTCTCATGCGTTCCGCGCTCACACCATCTGCCGCATAGGACAGACAGGCGCGGATATCGCTTTCAGTCAATTCAGGAAAGTCCGCTAAAATCTGTTCATGACTAAGCCCGTTGGCGAGCCAGCCCAGGACGTCCGCGACCGAGATACGCAAGCCCCGAATGCACGGACGACCGCCGCGCTTACCTTCTTCAA
>JBARER010000281.1:0-11222 GCA_049796395.1 Xanthobacteraceae bacterium | reverse complement strand
GCCTTGGACTATTCCAGCGGCAATCCTCGCCTGGCGGCGGGGCTGGCTGCAACGCAGATGTCCGCCGAGGCGCTCAAGCGGCTGTGGCCGGTTTTCGTCGTCCCCAAGGTCCGCGACTGGTTCGAGGAGCATCTCGTCAGCGGCGATGTCGATCACGTGGTGATCGGCGTGAATTCGCCGCTCGATAATTTGCGGGCCAGCGGGCCACCAGTGTCCGATGACGGCCTGACGCTTGATGCGCAGGCAACGAATTGCGTGATCCGTCCGGTGGCCGGACTGCCGGCGCTGAACAATGCCGATCTCACGGTCCATATCGTCGGACGCAACGCCCAGGTTTCGCTCGGCAAAGCGGCCGCCGATCTGCCGTCGGGCCGCAGGCTTTACCTGTCGTCGGGCCTATTCGAAGTACCCGATACGGCGCCACACGAGCCGCCGGCGAACGTGCATTTCAAGCTCGACGGACCGGTGTCGGCCGCGGTGGAGTTGTTGTCTATGGACCGGCTGCGCGATGCTGCCGCCGTGCCGTTCGATCCGGCGACCACGCATGGCACGCTGAGCGCGCTGGTGTCGCTCGCCATGCCGCTCAAGCCCGATCTGCCGCCCGGTTCGACCGGCTATGCGATCGCCGTCGATGCCACGAATTTTTCCGCCGACCACATGATCATGGGGCAGAAGGTCGAGGCGGCGGATCTGAAAGTCAGCGCCAACAACCAGGGCTTCGTCTTAAAGGGTGACGTTAAAATCGGCGGCTCCCCCGCCAATCTCGAATATCGCCAAATGCACGGTGACAGCACCGCCAATGTCCATGTCCATGGCATGCTTGACGAGGCGATGCGCAGCAATCTCGGCCTCGATCCGGCCAATTCGATCAGCGGCGCCATTCCGATCGACATCACCGGCCGCGTCAACGCCTCGTCCGACCACGACGGCCGCTTCGCGGTTACTGCCGACCTGACGCCGGCGCAAATCGATGGTTTCTTGCCGGGTTGGGTCAAGCAGGCTGGCAAGCCGGCGCGCGCGACTTTCAACTTGACCACCAAGGCGCAGACGACGCGTATTGACGATCTGTTGATCGAAGGCGCCGGTGGCGGCGTGAAAGGCACCATCGATCTCGACGGCTCGGGCGCGGTACAATCCGCCGATTTTCCCTCGTACGGGTTCTCCGACGGCGATCACACCAGCCTCAAAGTGAGCCGTTCGCCCGACGGCGTGCTGCACGTCGTGATGCGGGGCGATGCTTACGACGGGCGCGGTTTCATCAAGGCGATGACCGGTGGACCGACCGGGGCGCCCACGGAAAATCGCAAGCCGCCGGACATCGATCTCGACATGAAGCTCGGCGCCCTGATCGGCTTCAACGGCGAAGCGTTGCGCGGCCTTGACTTGAAGTTATCGCGGCGCGGCGGCGAGGTGAAAAGTCTCACGCTGGCCGCCAGGATTGGCGGCGAGGGCTCGTTGACCGGCGACCTGCGCGGGCCGCAAGGCGGGCGACGGGTGATCGATCTCGAGACCAGCGACGCCGGCGCACTGTTCCGCTTTGCCGACATTTATTCGCGCATGGACGGCGGTCAGATGACGACGGTGATGGATCCGCCGTCGGCTAACAATCCTATCCAAGGCGGTCAGCTTAGCGTGCGCAATTTCACGGTTCACGACGAGTCCCAGCTCGAGCGAGCGGTGTCCAACGGCAGCCCGCTGCCGCGCAACAATATGTTCTTCTCCGGCTTGAAGGTCGATTTCACCCGCTCGCCCGGACGGATCGCGCTGCATGATGGCGTGGTGCGAGGCCCGGTGCTCGGCGGCACCATCGACGGGCTGATCGATTATACCTCGAACGGCATGGATTTGCGCGGCACCCTGATCCCGCTCTACGGCGCCAATAATTTGCTCGGCCAGCTGCCGGTGGTTGGCCTGTTCCTCGGCGGCGAGAAGGAGGGGCTGGTCGGCGTTACTTACGAAGTGGTCGGCAAGCCGGGTAATCCCGTGCTGCACGTCAATCCGCTTTCGGCGCTGGCGCCGGGACTGTTGCGCAAGGTGTTCGAGTTTCCGGCCAGTCCGACCGTGCCGGCGCTGCCGCCACCATCGGCGCCCACCGACGACTCGACCGGCACCGTCGACGCGACCATCGGTAATAATCACTAGCTGAGATCGTTACACCGGCTTAAGCAAAACGTGCCGCTTGCGGCCGAGCGAGAGCTTGATGACGCCTTCGGCGGTGAGGTCTTGCTCTGTGATTTCGGCCGTCTCACTGGTGACGCGCGCATCATTGACGAGAATGGCGTGATTGGCGATGGCGCGGCGCACCTCGCCGTTCGAGCCGGCGAGCCCGGCCTTGATGAACCCCGCGCGCACGCCGATGCCGGCTCTGAGCTCATCGCGGGTAATTTCGACGGTCGGCAGGTTCGCGCCGAGACCGCCTTCCTCGAAGGTGGTGCGCGCGGTTGCCGCCGCCTGGTCCGCAGCCTGGCGACCGTGGACGAGCGCGGTTGCTTCGGTGGCGAGAACTTTTTTCGCCTCGTTGATCTCCGCGTCCTTGAGCGTGGCGAGCCGGCCGATTTCCTCGAGCGGCAAGGTCGTGAACAGCTTGAGGAAGCGGCCGACGTCGCCGTCTTCGGTGTTGCGCCAATATTGCCAATAGTCGTAAGGGCTGACTTGGTCGGCGTTGAGCCAGACCGCGCCGGCGGCGGTCTTGCCCATCTTGGCACCAGACGACGTGGTGATGAGCGGCGACGTCAGCGCGAAAAACTGCGCATTGTGCAAACGGCGACCGAGGTCGATGCCGTTGACGATATTGCCCCATTGGTCGGAGCCGCCCATCTGCAGCACGCAGCCGCAGCGGCGATAGAGTTCGACAAAATCGTAGGCCTGCAGGATCATGTAGTTGAATTCGAGGAACGACAGCTCCTGCTGCCGATCGAGCCGCATTTTGACGGAATCGAACGACAGCATCCGGTTGATCGAGAAATGACGGCCGACGTCGCGCAGGAAGTCGATGTAGTTGAGCTTGTTCAGCCAGTCGGCATTGTTGGCCATGAGCGCGTTGCCGCCGGCGTCGTCGAAGTTGAGAAATTTGTCGAATACCGCGCGGATACCTTTGAGGTTGTCGTTGATCGCCTCGTCCGTGAGCAGACGCCGGCTTTCGTCCTTGCCCGAGGGGTCGCCGACGCGGGTGGTGCCTCCACCCATCAGCGCAACCGGCCGGTGCCCGGTCTGCTGCAGCCAGTACAACAGCATGATCGGCAGCAGCGAACCGACATGCAGCGACGGCGCGGTGCAGTCGAAACCAATATAGGCGGTAATCGTTGATGAACGCGCCAGAGTATCCAGTGCGTCGGGCTCTGACACCTGGTGAATAAAGCCGCGTGCGGCGAGAACGTTAAGAAAATCGGACTTATAGGTGTTCATCGCGGTCCGGCTAATCTCTTCGAATGATGGGGTCGCGCGGCGGCTCGTCGCGGCGGCGCCGTTGGTGTAACAGGTCCCAAAGCTTAATCAAACCGGCGATTACGAGACGTGTCGATAGCGCAAACGGCGTCGGACCCGCAGGAGAGGCAAGCACCCGCCGCCTCGGTCCTGGCTATTGGACTGATGAGCGGCACCTCGCAGGACGGCGTCGACGTTGCTTTGATCGATACCGATGGAGAAACGATCGCCCAGTTCGGCCCGACCGCGTCGCGACCTTATACCGAGGCCGAACGCACGCTGTTGCGGCGCGCCACGGCTGCGGCCGTGAACCTCACCGAGCGTACCGCGCGGCCGGCGATCGTCGCGGAAGCCGAGCAACTCATAAACGATGCGCACGGCGAGGCGGTGGAAGCTTTTCTCACCGCCAATGCGCTGGAAAGAAACAGCATCGCTGCGGTCGGATTTCACGGCCAAACGCTGTTGCATCGGCCCGAGCGTGGCTTGACGATGCAGATCGGCGACGGTGCGGCGCTGGCAAGGCGGCTCGGCATTCCGGTGGTCTACGATTTTCGCGCCGCCGACGTCGCCGCGGGCGGGCAGGGCGCGCCGCTGGCGCCGATCTATCACCGCGCTCTGGTGCGGCGCTTGGCGTTGCCCTCGCCGGTGGCCGTGCTCAATATCGGCGGCGTCGCCAACGTGACCTATATCGACGGCGACACGCTGATCGCCTGCGATACCGGCCCGGGCAACGCCCTGCTCGACGATTTTTTGCGGCTGCGCACCGGCAGGCCGCTCGACATAGATGGCCGCAAGGCCGCCGCCGGTAAGGTGGACGACGCGATGATCGCGCGCCTGCTGCAACATCCGTTCTTTGCGGCGCCGCCGCCGAAATCCCTCGACCGCAACGACTTTCGCGGCCTGGTCGGCGATACGCTCGATAATATCGGCCTCGAAGACGGCGCAGCCACACTGACCGCGCTGAGCGCCGCGGCAGTAGCGCGCATCGTGCCGCATCTGCCGCGGCCGCCCGCCACTTGGATCGTCGCCGGCGGCGGGGCGCGCAATCCGACGCTGATGCGCATGCTCGCCGAGCGGCTTGCGCCCGCGCGTATCGAGAGTGCGCACGAGGCCGGCTGGTCGATCGATTCGCTCGAGGCGCAGGCCTTCGCTTATCTTGCGGTGCGCGGCATGCGTGGCCTGCCGATCACGTTTCCTGGCACCACCGGTGCCCCGCGCCCGCTCGCCGGCGGCGTTTTGGCGAACCCTTGACGTATTGACCGGCTTTCAGGCGGTCAAAAACACGCCTTTGCCGCTCGTCTGTTGGTCGAATAGTCGGTAGGCCTCGTCGGCTTGTGCGAGCTGCCAGTGTTCGGTGAACAGGCGGTCGACGTCGATCTTGTGATCGGCGACAAAGCGTGCGCAATCCGCCTGGCCCGTGGTCGAAAAAGTCCAGGAGCCGACGATGGTAAGCTGTTTGCGCAGCATGTCGGGGCTGACGTCGATGGTAACGTCGCCGCCTTCGCCGACGAAACAGGCGGTCCCCCAAGCGCGCGCCGACGCGGGCGGTGCGTTCCTCCACCGCGGCGCCGACAGCCACCACCACCCCGCAAGGCTCGTGTCCGGCGATAACCGGGCCGGCGACCGTCCCGAGGCCGAGCGCCGCCGATCCACCCGCCGCGCGATATGGCTTGAGATCGCTTCCGCACATGCCGGAAGCCTTGATCGCAATGACAACGTCGTGCGCCCCGGGCGCCGGGTCGGGAAATTCGGCGAGCGTGAGCTTGCGCTCGCCGAGGAATGTCACGCCGCGCATGAGGGACCGCGGCGGCTTACTTCGCCGCCTCTTTGAGCGGGTCCTTCACGGCCGGGAACGTCTTGAACTCGATGGCCCACGGCTCGCCGTTCACCATTTCCACTTTGCGGATATAGACGTTCTGCACGATGTCGCGGGTTTCGGGCTCGATCGCAATGGGACCGCGCGGGCTCTCCCACTTCATGCCTTTCATCACCCCGATCACCGCATCTGCGTTGGTGTTGCCGTTGGTCTTCTTCAGCGCCGAATAGATCAGGCTCATTGCGTCGTAGCCGCCGACCGAGATGAAATTGGCGCGGTGGCCGGTCGCCTTCTTGTAAGCCGCGACGTACTCCTTATTGAGCTGAGACGGGTGCGCGGCGGAATAGATTCCCGCGGTGACAACGCCGAGCAGAGTGTCGCCGGTGTTCGGCAGATCGTCGTCGTCGACGATGTCGCCCGGTCCGATGAGCTTGATGCCGGATTTCTCCATACCGCGTTCGGCGAACTGCTTGGCGAAAGTCCCCGCCTGGCCGGCCGGCACGAAGACAAACAGCGTGTCCGGCGCCAGATCATGCGCGCGCTGCAGGAACGGTGAGAAGTCGGGATTGGCCAGCGGTACTTTCAATGTGTCGAGGACTTGGCCGCCGCCCTTGGTGAAATTGTCCGCGAAGACTTTGCCAGCTTCGGCGCCGGGCGCCCAGTCGGACAGGATCGAAACCGCCTTCTTGCTGCCGGTCTGGATCGCCCAATCGGCGATAATGCCCGACTGCTGGCCGAGGGTGAAGCTCGTGCGCACGTAGTAGGGCGACTTTTCGGTGACGATGGATGTGCCCGACACCAAGACCACAGTCGGCACCTTCGCCTGCGTGGCGATCGGCGCCATCGCCATGGCGCTTGGGGTGAGGCCGGCACCGAGGAAGCTCACGTGGTCGTTGACGATCAATTCTTGCGCCAGCCGCTTGGCGTTATCCGGCACACTCTGATCGTCTTTGATGATGAGCTCGATCTTCTTGCCGGCGACGGTGTCGCCATGCTGAGCCATGTACAGATGTGTGGCGTCGGAAATCTCCCGGCCGACTGCGCCGGACGTTCCGGTCATCGGCACGACGATGCCGATCTTGATGGCATCCTGCGCGGAGGCGGTGCCGATCCCGGCACCGGCACCGGCGACGATGACGCCTGCCGTGCAAGCGGCAGCAAAGCGCGTGAAACGCATGATAATTCCCCCCTGGCGGTATGTTGATATCGCTCCGACCTATTGAACGACCGCAGTGGAGTGTTTGCAAGCGAGGGGAGCGCGATCAGGCCGCGGTTGTCGTTCGTCCCCCACCTTTGGTGCCGAGCCGCTTGTCGAGATATTGGCTGATTGACTCCATCAGCGGCTCCACCTTGCCATCGAAAAAGTGGTTAGCGCCGGGCACGACCTTCTGCTCGATGACGATGCCTTTTTGCGTTTTCAGCTTCTCGACGAGGGTCGTCACGTCGCGGTGCGGCACCACGGCGTCCTTGTCGCCGTGAATGATCATGCCTGAGGACGGGCAGGGCGCCAGAAACGAAAAGTCGTAAAGATTCGCCGGCGGTGCGATCGAGATGAAGCCTTCGATTTCCGGCCGCCGCATCAGCAGCTGCATGCCGATCCAGGCGCCGAAGGAGAAGCCGGCGATCCAGCAGGCGCGCGCTTCGGGATTGATCGATTGCGCCCAATCGAGCGCCGAAGCCGCGTCCGATAATTCGCCGATGCCGTGATCGAAACCGCCTTGGCTGCGTCCCACGCCGCGGAAGTTGAAGCGCAGCGCGGAGAAGCCGCGATGCACAAACGAATAGTAGAGTTGGTAGACAATCTGATGGTTCATCGTGCCGCCGAATTGCGGATGCGGGTGCAGCACGATGCCGATCGGCGCGTTTTTCTGGCGCGCCGGATGGTAACGGCCTTCAATGCGGCCGGCGGGCCCCGTGAAGATAACCTCGGGCATAGTTGAAAGACCTCGATCCTTGCTTAGCGGCCTCAAGCGACAGACCTAAGCTTTACGCAGTAAGACTCAACGGGCAGCGCTTGACGTTGCCAGGCTCCGCGCGTAAGTCGCCATAAGCACTGGATATTTTGGAACCAGCAATCGCGTTTGGCCCGGCAAGAGCCTTGGGTCGCGACTTCTAGCACAGGCCGGGGGCCAAAAAGCAAGCACAACGAACATCGCCGAGGACCATGGCCGAACGCAGCTATTTCGATTGGAACGCGACTGCGCCGCTGCGGCCGGAGGCCCGCACGGCGTTGGCCGAAGCGCTACGGCTACCCGGCAACCCATCGTCGGTACACGCTGAAGGGCGTGCCGCCCGCCATGCGGTTGAAAGAGCGCGCGAACAGGTGGCGACCCTGGTCGGCGCCCAGCCAGGCGACGTGGTCTTCACCTCAAGCGGCACCGAAGCCAATATGCTGGCATTGACGCCAGCGATCGAGGTGGACGGCGGCAACGGCCCGCGGACACGGCTTCTTATCTCGGCGATCGAGCATGCTTCGGTGCGTGCCGGTGGCCGGTTTCCGCATGAGGGGATCGAAGAACTGCCGGTCGGCCCGGATGGTCGCCTGGAGCTTGCGGCGCTTGAAACGGCGGTCGCGCGATGCCCGCGCGCGCTCGTGTCGGTGATGCTGGCCAATAACGAGACCGGGGTCATTCAGCCGGTGGCCGAGGCCGCAACCATCGTCCATGCCGCCGACGGCCTGCTCCATGTCGATGCGGTGCAGGCGGCCGGGCGTATTGCATGCGATATCGCTGCGCTCGGCGCCGACTTGATGACGCTATCGGCGCACAAGATCGGCGGCCCCAAGGGTGTCGGCGCGTTGATCCGGCGCGGCGAGGATATTCGTCTTGCCGAGCCGCTTATTCGCGGTGGCGGCCAGGAGCGCGGCGTGCGGGCGGGAACCGAAAATGTGGCCGGGATTGCCGCGTTTGGCGCCGCCGCAGCGGCTGCTCGCGACTTGCGCGAAATCGAGACCAGGCGCATGCTAGAGTTGCGCTCTCGCTTGGAGGCCGGGCTGCGCGAAGTCCTGCCGTCGGCCGTTATTTTCGGCGCCGAGGCGCCGCGCCTGCCGAACACGACCTTGTTCGCTAGTCCGGGGATGAGGGCTGAAACCGCGGTCATCGCCTTCGACCTAGAGGGCATTGCGGTATCCTCGGGCGCGGCCTGCTCGTCCGGGAAAGTGCAGCCGTCGCACGTCCTTGCGGCGATGGGGGTACCACCGGAGCTGCGCGGGGCGGTGCGTCTCAGCCTGGGCTGGAGCACGACCGAGGCTGACATAGAAAGGTTCCAGAACGCTTGGAGAAAGCTTGCAACTACATTATCTAGAGGTCTGCGAGGTATCGCAGCCTGATCGGCTGCACGAGATGCGTGAATTGAATAAGATAAGTGCTTGAAGCGACGTTATAATTTCGAGGTAGAGGTGACCCGGACAAGGCCCACCTGACCATAACCGACTAATCCAACCCGCGGACCTTGAATCCGTGAGCGGAGGGACGAATGCCGGCAGTACAAGAGACCGTCGAGCAGGTCCGGCGCATCGACGTCGATCAGTACAAGTATGGATTCGAGACGCTAATCGAATCCGACAAGGCTCCGAAGGGCCTGTCGGAGGACACCGTGCGTTTCATCTCGGCCAAGAAAAATGAGCCGGAATGGATGCTGGCGTGGCGGCTCGACGCCTATAAGCGCTGGCTGACCATGCGCGAGCCGAAATGGGCCAAGGTAGCGTACGGCCCGATCGACTATCAGGACCTTTATTACTATTCGGCGCCGAAGAAGAAAGATGGTCCGAAGTCGCTCGACGATATCGATCCGGAAATTCTGCGCACCTACGAGAAGCTCGGTATTCCGCTTCGCGAGCGCGAAGCGCTCCTGGGTATTCAGCGTCCGGTCAATGACGATGGCACCGACGCGCAAACCGGCAACGGCGAGCGGCGTGTCGCCGTTGACGCGGTGTTCGATTCCGTGTCGGTCGCCACCACGTTCAAGGTGGAGCTCGCCAAAGCCGGCGTGCTGTTCATGCCGATCTCGGAAGCGATCCGCGAACATCCCGATCTGGTGAAGAAATACCTCGGCTCGGTCGTTCCGATCTCGGACAATTTCTTCGCGACGCTCAATTCGGCGGTGTTCTCGGATGGATCATTTGTCTACGTTCCGCCGGGCGTGCGCTGCCCGATGGAGCTGTCGACTTATTTCCGCATCAACGAGAAGAATACCGGGCAGTTCGAGCGCACATTAATCATTGCCGACAAGGGCTCCTACGTGAGCTACCTGGAAGGCTGCACGGCGCCGATGCGCGACGAAAACCAGCTTCATGCCGCGGTGGTGGAACTGGTCGCGCTCGACGACGCCGAAATCAAATATTCGACCATCCAGAACTGGTATCCGGGCGACGCACAGGGCAAGGGCGGCATCTACAATTTCGTCACCAAGCGCGGCGACTGCCGCGGCAGGAACGCGAAAATTTCCTGGACGCAGGTGGAGACGGGTTCCGCCATCACCTGGAAATATCCGAGCTGCATCCTGCGCGGCGATAATTCGCGCGGCGAATTCTACTCCATCGCCATTTCCAACGGCTATCAGCAGGTCGATTCCGGCACCAAGATGCTGCATCTCGGCAAGAACACGACCAGCCGGATCATCTCAAAGGGCATAGCGGCTGGCCGTTCCAACAACACCTATCGCGGTCTGGTCACCGCCCACCGCCGCGCCGCGGGTGCGCGCAATTTCACCAATTGCGATTCGCTTTTGATCGGCGATCAGTGCGGCGCTCATACGGTGCCCTATATCGAGGCCAAGAATTCCTCGACCGTGTTCGAGCACGAGGCGACGACCTCGAAGATTTCCGAGGACATGCTGTTCTATTGCCGGCAGCGCGGTCTGTCGGCGGAGGAGGCGACCGCGCTTGTCGTCAACGGCTTCGTCAAGGACGTGCTGCAGCAATTGCCGATGGAATTCGCGGTCGAGGCGCAGAAGCTGATCTCGGTTTCGCTCGAAGGTAGTGTGGGCTAGGAGCCGGGTGCGTGTCATGGCCACCTATTGGTTCAAGCCGAAACGCTATGGCTACGGCGCCACGCCGGTGACGTGGCAAGGCTGGGCCGTGACGCTCGGCACTCTACTGGTAATGGTCGCGGTTTCGCTGGTCCTGGGCCTGACGGAGAGACAGTCCTGGGAGCTGGCGGCGATGCTCGCATTCGACGCCGCCGCCTTGGTATCGCTGTTTGTCGTCTGCCGCTGCAAGACCGACGGCGAGTGGCGCTGGCGGCGGTGGGGCGATCGCTGAATCGAATTCTGGAGTATTTGGGAATGGCGTTGCTTGAAATAAAAAATCTACACGTCGAAATCGACGGCAAGGAAATCTTGAAAGGTCTCGATCTCACGGTGAATGCCGGCGAGGTGCATGCCATCATGGGGCCGAACGGCTCCGGCAAGTCGACCCTCGCTTACGTGCTCGCCGGCCGGGCCGATTACACGCCAACTGCCGGCGAAGTGTTGTTCAACGGCAAGACCCTATTCGGTATGGCGCCCGACGAGCGCGCCGCTGCAGGGCTGTTCCTCGCCTTCCAATATCCGCTGGAGATCCCCGGCGTTGCCACCATGACCTTCCTGCGCACTGCGCTTAATGCGCAGCGCAAGCAGCGCGGCGATGCAGAACTCTCCACGCCGGACTTCATCAAGCGGGTGCGCGAGCTTTCCGGTAAACTCAACATCGACCAGGACATGCTGCGCCGCGCCGTCAATGTCGGCTTCTCCGGCGGCGAGAAAAAACGCAACGAGATTTTGCAGATGGCATTGCTCGAGCCCCGTCTCGCCGTGCTCGACGAGACCGATTCCGGCCTCGATATCGATGCGCTCAAGATTGTCGCCGACGGCGTCAACCGGTTGCGCTCGCCGCAGCGCTCGTTCGTCGTCATCACCCATTACCAGCGGCTATTGTCTTATATCGTGCCCGATATCGTGCATGTGCTGTCGGCCGGCCGTATCGTCAAAACCGGCGGCAAGGAGC